>DATING010000985.1:0-5236 GCA_035474555.1 Longimicrobium sp.
GTACGGTCGTCTCGTGCACGAAGGAGCGGGAGGCGTTCGGACAGGACATTCCCTTGCCCGTGAAACGGAAGTCGTGCGGCCGGACTTCGGCCCTGGCGCCGCTGACGAAGGTCCGGATTCCGTCCGGTCGGCTGCACCCGGTGGGCCAGGTTTTCACCGACACGGTGAACGTCTCGCCTGCACGAACCGTGGTTGGGAGGGTGATCTCCGACGAGTCGTAGAACGCGACGACGGACGGCTGCCGCACGCCTTCGTACGTGCCCATGGACGCGGAGCAGGCTGCGGCGAGAACCAGGGCGGCAAGGCAGAGCAGGCGGGGAAGGATTCGCATGATGGGCCCGTCGGATGGAGTGGAGCCGACGCATCCGGCCGCGGGAGAATTGGCCGGTAATCACACATCTCAAACGATCCGGCTCCGCGTTCGTGACGGCCGCTATACTTGGATCGGATGCGGCGCGCTCGGCGATCATCCTCCCCATCCAGCGAATCTCGGGCTCCTCGCTCCGCCGTGTACCCGCAGGAAAAGATCACGCGGAGGACATGGAGGAGCACAGAGAGGACGTGGAGAACGAATTCCTCCGCGTCCTCTCAATCTTCTTCTCCGCGTCCTCCGCGTGGTCGTTCAACGGCCGTGGAGCGCGCTACCAGTGGCGGTCGGTGCGCAGCAGCTCGCCGGCGCGATCCGCATCCACCGCGGGGGAAAAGAGGTAGCCCTGGCCAAAGGCGCACTCCAGCTCGCGAACGCAGGCCAGGTGCTCGGCCGTCTCCACGCCCTCGGGCACGGCGTGCATCCCCAGGCCGTGCGCCAGCGCCACGATGGCCCGCACGATCCCCAGGTTCTCGCCGTGCACCCCCAGGTCCCGCATGAACGAGCGGTCGATCTTGAGCACGTCCACGGGAAAGCGGTGCAGGTAGCTCAGCGACGAGTATCCCGTCCCGAAGTCGTCGATGCACAGCTGCACCCCCAGCGCCTTGAGCGTGCACAGCAGCTCCACGCACGCCTCGCCCCGCTCCATGATGGCGCTCTCCGTGATCTCCAGCCGCAGCGCGTTGCCGGGGAGCCCGCTCTCGCGCAGGGCCTCCTCCACCTCCTCCACCAGCCCCGCGTGCAGGAACTGGCGGGTGGACAGGTTCACGTTCACGGCCACGTCCGCCGCCGCGGGGTGCGCCTGCCGCCACGCCTGCATCTGCCGGCACGCCTCGCGCAGCGCCCAGCGGCCCAGGGGGACGATGAGCCCCGAGTCCTCCGCCGCCGCCAGGAACGCGCCGGGCAGCAGCAGCCCCCGCTCGGGGTGCCGCCAGCGCACCAGCGCCTCGAACGCCGTGATGCGCCCGTCCTCCAGCGACACGATGGGCTGGTAGTGCAGCACGAACTCGTCGCGCTCCAGCCCGTGCCGCAGCGCCGCCTCCAGCTGCAGCAGCTCCACCGCCGCGGCGTGCATGGAAGGGTAGAAGAGCCGGCAGTTGCCCCGCCCGCGGGCGCGCGCCTGCCCCATGGCCGCGTGGGCGTCGCGCACCAGCCCCTCGGCCGTGCCGTACCCGGCCGTGGCCAGGGCCACGCCCACGCTGGCGGTGGTGAAGATCTCGTGCCCGCCGGCCAGGAACGGCCGCGCGATCTCCCCCTGCAGCGCGTCCACCGTGCGGACGGCGGCCGCCGCATCGCGCACGCCCTCCAGCAGGACGACGATCTCGCCCCCGCCCAGCCGCGCCACGGTGGCGTCCGGCCGCAGCACGGCCGCGATGCGCCCGGCGGCGGCCACGCGCAGCGCGTCCGTGGCCAGCGGGCCCAGCCCGTCGCTCACGGCGTCCAGATGGTCCAGCGACACGCACAGCACGGCGAACGGGGCGCCGCCCCGCGCGCGGTGGTGCAGCAGCTCGCCCGCGCGGTGCAGAAAGACGTCCTGGGGCACGGACCCGTCGCCCGGGCCGTCCGGCGTGGCGCGCTCCGTGGGGGGCAGGGAGTTGGACGCGGAGGAGGGGCCCATGCGGCGCTTGGCGGGCGCGAGGGAGGCGGTGCGGCGTGGGGCGGGCATCATGAGGTCCTTGCCGCGGTGGAGTACACGGTGGGGAGAACGCAGTGCAGCTGCGGGGCAACGTGCCCCAGGCTCTCGGCGTGGCCTACGAAGAGGTGCCCGTCCGGCTCCAGCAGCCCGGCCAGGCGCTCCACGGCCGCGGCGCGGGAGCGGGCGTCGAAGTAGATGAGCACGTTGCGGCAGAACACCAGGTCAAAGCTGCCCTGGACGTCCAGCGGCGACTCGTTGAGGTTGAGCGTCTGAAAGCGGAGCGGCGCGCGGATCTCGTCCCCCGCGGCCAGCTTGCCCTCCTGGGCGCCCCGGCCGCGCAGCATGTAGCGGCGCAGGTAGCGCTCCGGGATCTCCGCCGCGCGGGCGATGGGCCACACGCCCGCGCGGGCGCGCTCCACCACGCGGGTGGACAGGTCCGCGGCCACCACCTCCACGCTCCACCCCTCCCCCGCGGGAAGGTGCTCCAGCAGGGTCATGGCCAGCGTGTACGGCTCCTCGCCCGTGGAGCAGCCGGCGCTGAGCGCGCGCACCCGGCGCCGCCGCCGGCCCGCCGCGGCGTCCGCCCGCCAGCGGGGCAGGAGCGACGTTTCCAGGAAGTTCCAGTGCGCCGGCTCGCGAAAGAAGTGCGTCTCGTGCGTGCACAGCGCCTCGATCATCAGCCGCCGCTCCTCCGCCTCCGCATCATCCGCCACCACGCGGTAGTACTGGCCAAAGGTGGAGATCCCCCGCTCGCGCAGCCGCTTGGTGAGCCGCGCCACCAGCAGCGCCTGCTTGCACTCCGCCAGCCAGATCCCCGACTCGTGGTACACCAGCCGCTGGAACCGCTCGAAGTCGCCGTGGGAGAGCGCGGCGTTGGACGTGGGGGTGCCCATCATCGCCACCCGCTTCACCACGCACCCGCGCCCGCGGGCACCCCCGCGATCTTCAACGCGGGCAGCCGGCGCCGCACGCCGGCCGGGGACGACGATCCGTTCACCTGGAACGAGGCCGTCAGGCGCTGCAGCAGCTCGGCCTGCGACGACAGCTCCTCCGCCGTGCCCGCCAGCTCCTCCGCGGAGGATGCGTTGCGCTGCGTGACCAGGTCCATCTGCCCCATGGCGCGGTTGATCTGCGACACGCCGCCGGCCTGCTCGCTGCTGGCGGCCGTCACCTCCTGCACCAGCTCGGACGTGCGCCGGATGGCGGGGACCAGATCGGCCAGCAGCTTGCCGGAGCGCTCCGCCACCTCCACCGAGGAGGAGGCCAGTCCGCCGATCTCCTGCGCGGCCGTCTGGCTGCGCTCCGCCAGCTTGCGCACTTCCGCGGCGACCACGGCGAACCCGCGTCCGTGCTCGCCCGCGCGCGCGGCCTCGATGGCGGCGTTCAGGGCGAGGAGGTTGGTCTGGTAGGCGATCTCCTCGATGATGGACACGCGCCCGGCGATCTCGCGCATGGCGGCCACCGTCTCCGCCACCGTCTGGCCGCTCTGCTCTGCGTCGCGGGCGCCGTGCAGGGCCACGGTCTCCATGGCGCGGCTGTTCCCTGCGTTCTGCGCGATGGTGACGCCCATCTCCTCCAGGCTCGCCGTGGTCTCCTGCACGGAGGCGGCCTGCTCGCTGGTGCCGTGGGAGAGGGAGCTGGCGGTGGCGGCCACCTGCGTGGCGGCGGCGGAGAGGGCGTCGGCGCCGGAGCGCACCTCGGCAATGGTGTGGGCGAGCTGCTCCACCATCCCGGCGAAGGCGGTGCCCAGCACGTCGCGGCCGGAGCGCGGCGTCACGCGCGTGGTCAGGTCGCCGGCGGCCACGCGGGCGGCGGCGGCGGCCGTTTCGCGCTGCGCCCGCACCATGCGGTCCATGGCCGCCGTCAGCCGGCCCGCCTCGTCTCCCGACGCGGCGCCCAGCCGCACTTCCAGGTCGCCTTCCGCCAGCTGGTCCGCGGCGCGCACGGCCTCTTCCAAGGGGCGGGCGATGGTGCGGGCGACCATTAAGGCCAGCGCCGTCCCCAGGGCCAGGCAGGCCAGGAGCGCCGCGATGATCCAGCCGCGCGACCGGGCGTACACCCCGTCGGCGAAGTCGCTGGCGGCGCGCGCGCCGGCTACGTCCAGGTTGCGCGTGGTCTCCAGCTGCTCGCTGGCCACGTCGAACGCCGGGGCGCCTTCGCCCATGGCGATGGCCTGCCCGGCGCTGTCCTGGTCCGCGTCCGCCAGGGCGGCCACGGGCGCGACGACACCCAGGTAGGTGCTCCACGCGGCCTCGAACGCCTCGAACGACGCGCGCTCCTCGGCCGAGGAGATGAGCGGGCGGTAGAGCTTTGCCAGCGAGTCGTTCTCCGCCAGCTCCTCGGCCATGTCGGCGGCGATGACGGCGCGCTCGGCCGGCGAATCCGCCGCCAGCAGGGCGAGCACGTCCATGTGGTAGTCCGAGAGGTTCGTATCCATGTTCCCCAGCAGGTACGTGCCGGGGAGCCAGCGGTGGGCAATCACCGTGGACTGTGCGTTCACCACCCGCATCTGCCCGATGGCGAACGCCCCCATCCCCGCCGTGAGCAGCAGGGTGGCGAACGACGACAGCAGCAGCTTGTGGGCGATCCTCAGGTCCTTGAACCACGACATGCTCGTCCTTCTTTCCTGCTCGGGGACCGGCGCTCCGGTCCGTTCATGTATTCATCGGTCGCGCCGCCGTACGCCCGGCGCGGCTCCTCGTCATCCCTCGTCATCCAGCCCTGCCCGCTGCATTTCGTGCGGGCGCCGGCGGATGCGGTCCGTCACGGCCGCGCTGCCAGCCCTCTCCCCCGACACGCGCCGGCGACCCGCATCGCGCCCTCGACGTCGGCCCCTCCGAGTGCGTGCCGCCGATCCAGCCCGGCCCTCCTGCCTTCAGCCGAATCCCCGGCGCGGGCAGATTCTTACCGATCGCGATCGTGTGGATGATGTGCCCCGCAGGCATCCACCTCCGATGCGTCGATCCGCCTGTGCTGCCTCTCCCGAAAAACGCGGATGCCGTCCCCTCGCCGGCAGCCGCCTCACTGCCAGGGATCTCTCGCACCCTGCCGCTCGCCGTCCGATTCGCGTCCAGCCATCGCGTCACCTCGCCCCCGCACGTACGGCCACCGGAGAAGGCTGCCGTACCGGATGATCGCCATCGCGACGTCCGGTCGCGGACCGGAGGAGAAGCCGGCGCGCATCAGGATGCATCAGGCCCTTGGTAGACCGGCTGCTGCCGGCGAGGGGACGG
>DATING010000986.1:0-2545 GCA_035474555.1 Longimicrobium sp.
GATCGGACCGCCGAGCGAGCGGCACCCCCGAACGCTTCGAAACTACCCCGGGGAGATGGGGGCGCAACGCCGGGAGCCGCGGGATCGCGAGGACCGCGCGACCGAGGGCTCGCTACATCCCGGTCCCCGTGGTGCGTGGACGGAGCTGCTCCAGCACGCCGGGAACATCATCCACCAGCACCACCACCACGTCCCCCTCGCCGAGCATCTCCACCGCGCGTGCCACGGCGGCGTGCTCGTCCCGCTCCTGCACGATCTGGTCGCCGTGCAGGCCGGCCTCGCGCAACCCCTCGATCAGGAGCTCGATGGTCTCGCCGGGGCGGCGGCCGCGCAGGTCGTCGTCCTCCTTCACGATCGCCAGGTCCAGCGTGCCGCACATCCGGCCGACCGCGCGGATGTCCTCGTCGCGCCGGTCGCCCGGCGCGGCCACCACGCCGATGCGGCGCCGCGCGGGGATGCTGGCCACCATCTCCATCAGCCCCTTCACGGCGGCGGCGTTGTGCGCGTAGTCCACCAGCACCCGCGACTCGCCCACCCGCAGCAGGTTCAGCCGCCCCGGCGTCATGGACGGCGAGGGGAAGAACGAGAGCAGGCCGGCGCGGATGGTATCGTATCGCACGCCCTGCACGTACGCCGTGGCGATGGCGGCCAGGATGTTCTGCTGCTGGAAGCGTGCGGCCCCGCCCATCATCAGCGGCACCTCGCGCACGTTGGCGATGGGGATGCGCAGCCGCCCGCGCCGGATGACGAACGTGCCGTCCTCGATGCGCGCGCCGATGCCGCCCCGTTCGATGTGATCCTCGAACAGCGCGTTCTCCCCCTCGGGAACGGTGCTGAAGAGCACGATGTCGCCGCCGCTGCGGTCGCGCATGGGGTACACGAGCGGGTCGTCCGCGTTCAGCACGGCGTGCCCCTCGCGCTTGACCACGGCGGGGACCACGGATTTGACCTCCGCCAGCTGCTCCAGCGTGTTGATGCCGCGCAGCCCCAGGTGGTCCGCCGTGATGTTGAGCACCACACCCACGTCGCACTCGTCGAAGCCCAGCCCCGCGCGGATGATGCCGCCGCGCGCCGTCTCCAGCACCGCCACCTCCACCGTGGGGTTGGAGAGGATGATGTTGGCGGAGAACGGCCCCGTCATGTCCCCCTCCATCACCAGCCGGTCCTGCAGGTACACGCCGTCCGTGGTCGTGAAGCCCACCGTCTTGCCCGTCTGGCGAAAGAGGTGCGCCGTGAGCCGCGTGGTCGTGGTCTTTCCGTTGGTCCCCGTGATGGCGATGACGGGGATGGTGTACGGCTGCCCCGGCGGATACAGCATCTCGATGACGGGCGCGCCCACGTTGCGCGGCATCCCCTCCGTGGGGTGCGTGTGCATCCGCAGCCCGGGCGCCGCGTTCACCTCGATGATGACCGCGCCGTTCTCGCGAAAGGGGACGGTGATGTCCGGCGACAGCACGTCGATCCCCGCGATGTCCAGCCCCACCACGCCGGCGGCCATCTCGCACGCCGTCACGTTGTCGGGGTGCATCTCGTCCGTGCGGTCGATGGCCGTGCCCCCCGTGGACAGGTTGGCGGTGGAGCGCAGGAACACCTGCCGCCCCTCCTCCGGCACGCTGTCGCAGGTGAGCCCCTGGGTGGCCAGGTAGGCCTCCGTGGCCCCGTCGTTGGGCAGGCGGGTGAGGGTGCGCGAGTGGCCCTTGCCGCGCCGCGGGTCCTGGTTGGCGGTGGTGATCAGCTCCGAGATGGCGCTGCGCCCGTCGCCGATCACGTGCGCGGGGACGCGCTCGGCCACGGCGATCACGCGGCCGTCCACCACCAGCACGCGGTGGTCGCGCCCCGTGACGAACCGCTCCACCACCACGCGGCGGGAGAACGCGTTGGCCACCGCGAAGGCGGCGCGGACGCCCTCCTCGTCGGTGATGGAGCCGGAGATGCCGCGGCCGTGGCTGGCGTCCAGGGGCTTGAGCAGCACGGGCCACCCCAGCTCGCGCGCCGCGTCCAGCGCCGCGTCCACCGTGCGCGCCGTCATCCCCTCGGGCACCGGCAGGCCGATGGCGCCCAGCACGCGGCGGGTGTCGTCCTTGTCCTGGGCGATCTCCACGGCGATGGCGCTGGTGTAGTCGCTCATGGCGGCCTGCACGCGGCGCAGGTTGGCGCCCAGCCCCAGCTGCACCAGCGAGTGGGTGTTCAGCCGGCGCACGGGAATGCCGCGGCGGCGCGCCTCTTCCACGATGGCGCCCGTGGAGGGGCCCAGCCGGGTGCTCTCGAACAGGTCGTGCAGGGCCTCCACGATCTCCGGCACGTCGATGGGCTCGCCCGTGATGCAGGCGCGCACCACGCGCACGGTCTCGCGCATGGCCTGAAGCCCCACCTCTTCTTCCTCGTACGCCACGATCAGCCAGCGCACGCCCGGATCGCCGGAGGCCACCACGCGCCCGAACGCCACGTCGGTGCCCGCCAGCGTCTGCAGCTCCAGGACGACGTGCTCCATGATGTGGGGCAGGTGCGTGCCCTCCATCAGCCGCTCCACGAAGCCGCCCTCCGT
>DATING010000987.1:0-5195 GCA_035474555.1 Longimicrobium sp.
ACCCGTTGCGGCTGCCGCCACCGCTCTGGTGCGTGCGCGGCAGCCGCATGTAGCGAAAGCGCTCGAACCCCGCCTGCGCCGAGCGCGACCGCGCCAGCACCGCCGCCGAGTCCTGCCCCTTTACCGACGCCGCCGAGACCATCCGTTGCGCCGAAGCGCCCTGCGAACCGAGGAGAACCGAGCCTGCGAGGACCACCGATCGGACAATGGCAGGGATCATAGGCGCGCTCCATGAAAGGGGGAGGCCGAACGATGCGATACGTGAGCCGGGCGCTGCATCACGCGAGCCAGCCGCGTGCGGACGGTCCGCATCTGGCATAGATCGCCGGAGTGTGTCCAGGGTTTGCAGCATGAAATCCCATCCTCCCGTACAGTGACCATGATGGCTAACGATCGGTTGCGGCAATTTTGCACACTGCTGTTCGCCGTGGGGCAGGCGGTGGCATCCGGCATCACGCCGCGGATGGGGCTGCCGCCCGTAGGGTCGATCTCGGACCGGTATCCCACCTACGTCGTGCCGGCGGGATACGCGTTTTCCATCTGGGGGCTGATCTTCGCGTTGTCCATCGCCTACGCCGTGTGGCAGATGCTGCCGGCCCAGCGCGAGAACCCCCTGCTGCGCCGCGTGGGATGGCTGACGGCGATCGCCTTTGCGGGGAGCACGTTCTGGCAGTTCGCCTTTCCCGCCGGCCAGTACGCGCTGAGCGTGGCGCTCATCGTCACCACGCTCGTGTCGCTGGCGCTGGCCGTCGGACGGATGGCGGGATGGAAGACGCGGCTCACGGGGCCGGAGCGGTGGCTGGTGTGGGTGGCGTGCGGCCTGTACCTGGGATGGATCACCGTCGCGACGGTCGCCAACGTGGCGCAGGCGCTGGCGGCGTCCGGCATCTCGGAGCTGGGGCTGGGCGCGGAGGCGTGGGGGATCGTGATGCTGATCGCCGCGGGTCTGATCGCCGCCACCGTGACCCTGGCCACGCGCAACGGCGGCTACCCGCTGACGGTGATCTGGGCGCTGGTCGCGGCCTATGTCGCGCGCCGCGGCCCGCCCGTGGTCACGCAGTCGGATGCGGTCGCGTACGCGGCGCTGGGCGCGGCCGCGGTGGTCGCCCTGGCGCTGGTGATGGTGGTGATGCGATCGCGGGGGACGGCTGGGGCGCGGGTGTAGCCCCCCCGTGGAGCAGCGGGCGGAGAGATCGAGAGCGGTGGCGGACTGTGCCTCGGGCGCGGAGGGCCCCCTCCCCCCGGCCCCCTCCCCCGCTTCGCGGGCAGGAGGGGGAGAACTTCGGGGCTCCCCGCAGACTCCCTGCTCAGGCGGGGCGCCCCTCCCCCCGGCCCCCTCCCCGCTCGTTCCTCGCGGAGAGGGGGAGAACATCTTGCCGAAAAGCCTGCGCCTGTGCTGGGGCTGGGGTGTATACCCTCTCCCACGCAGTTTGTGGGAGAGGGTGGCGAGGAACGAGCCGGGTGAGGGCCGTGGGGGTGAGGGCCGCCCGTGACGGTCACCTCCCGCACTCCCGCACTTTCGCACTGCCCTTCCTCACCCCCCCTCGCCCCCCACGTTCCGGTACCCGGACGCGAACACGATCGCTACGAGCACGATCAGGATCACGCCGTACGCCGCCGCTCCGCCAAAGTCGAAGGCGCGCAGCTGCGACAGCATCTCCACGGAGATGGGGCGCGTGCGGTTGGTGTACAGCAGGATGCTCGCGACGAACTCGCCTAGCGCCGTCACGAACGCCAGCAGCGCGCCCGCGGCCAGCCCCGGCAGCACCAGCGGCAGCACCACGCGCCGCGCCGTCGTCCACCGCCCGGCACCCAGCGAGGCGGCGGCCTCCTCCAGCGACGGGTCCAGCTGGCGAAAGCTGGCCAGCGCGGCGCGCGTGACCAGCGGGATGTTGCGGATGAAGTAGGCCAGCGGCAGGATGGCGAACGTCCCCACCAGCACGAACCGCCCGGCCGCCGGCTGGTGCACGTTGAAGGTGTACACCAGCGCGATGGCCAGCACCGTCCCCGGCAGCGCCCACGGCAGCGCCACCAGCGCGCCGATCAGCGCCTTCCCCCGCACGCGCTTGCGCACCAGCAGCCACGCCGCCGCGTAGGCGAAGATCACGTTGGCCACGGTCGCGATGGTCGCCATCCGCAGCGAGTTGAGCACGGGCACCAGGCGCTGCGGGTCGCTGAAGATGCGCGCGTAGTTCTCCATGGAGTACACGGGCGGCAGCGCCTGGATGGTCCACGTCCCCTCGGGGACGAAGCTCACCAGCAGCACGGTGGCGTGCGGCAGCAGCAGGAACCCCACGAACACCGTGGCCGTGAGCGCCACCCCCCACGCGCGCCCGCCCCCCTGCCGCCGCCCCGCGCCCAGCCCCTTGCCCGCGCCCGTGTACTCCCGCTGCGACTCGTATCGCTGCAGCAGGAGCAGAAAGAGGAGCGACGCGAGCGCCAGCACCACCGCCTCCACGGCCACCAGCCCGTCCTCGCCGTTCAGCTTGCTGCTGTACAGCTGCGTGGTCAGCACGCGGAACCCGCCGCCGAACACGTACGGCGCGCTGAACGAGGCCATGCTCGTCATGAACACGAGCAGCGCGGCGCCGCCCAGCGCGGGCGCCAGCAGGGGCAGCGTCACGCGGCGCAGCGTGGTCCACCGTCCCGCGCCCAGCGCCGCGGCGGCCTCGGCGTACCCCGCATCCAGCCGCGACAATCCCGCCGAGACGAAGAGGTAGAAGTACACGTACATGGTGTACGCGTGCACCAGCAGCACGGCCCAGGGGCCCGTAAGCCGCCACGGCGCGCGCTCCATCCCCAGCAGGGTCTGTACACCGCGGGTCAGGAAGCCGCTCTCGCCGTACAGGAACATGAACGAGATGGTACCCACCAGCGGCGGCAGCAGCACGGGCATGGCCGCCAGGGCGCCCAGCACGCGCCGTCCCGGGAAGTCGCGGCGGGCGAAGAGGAACGCCAGCGGCACGCCGATGAGCCCGGACAGCAGCACGCTGGCGAGCGAGATCCACACGCTGTTCCACAGGGCCTCGCGCTCGGCGCGGCTGGTAAGGAAGCGCGTGTAGTGCTCGGTGGTAAAGCCGTCCCGGTCCACCACGCTGTCCGCCAGCACGAACAGGTTGGGATACAGCACCAGCCACAGCAGCACCACCAGCACGATGCCCGTGAGCACGGCCGTCGCGCTGGGCCGGCGCAGGGCCATCCGCCCGCTCATCGTCTCACCTCCCGCACGATTCCCGCATCTATTTGCATATTGCGTCGGATTGTGTGATCATTGCTCCACGCGATGCCGCACCTCCCGCGGCACCTCATCTACCCATCCCCGGAGGCCCGATGCACAAGCTCAAGCTCCATCCCGAAATGCTGCGCGTGGAGTCGTTCTCTACGGATGCCGCAGGCCCCGCCGCCCGGGGGACCGTGGACGCGCACGCCAAGCCCACCCAGCTGGCGACCGGCTGCCCCATCGAGCCGGAGAGCCAGAACTGCCCGGCCACGTACAACCAGGCGGCCACCTGCGCCTACTCGTGCGACGGCGGCTGCTTTCCCCTGACCTCGGTCTGCGAGCCCTGACGTCCGCCGTTCCGTCCGTCTTCCCCGAACCACCATCCACTCCAGGAGGCCCGATGCACAAGCTCAAGCTGGACCCCGAGATGCTGGCCGTAGAGTCGTTCACGATGGATGCCGGGGACGGCGCCACTCGCGGGACCGTGAACGCGCGCGGCGATACGGCCGACGCCGGGGATACGGATCTCGACATCCTCACCTGCGCGGGCTCCTGTCCGGGCGACTGCGACGGAATTCAGCTGCTCACCCAGGATGGACGGGAGACGTGCACCTACTCGTGCCCCGGCAAGTGCTTCAACACCAACCTGGCCGCCACCCAGTGCGGCAGCTGACCGCCCGCATCCCCTGACCCCAACGACGATACCGATGAAAAAGCTCAAGCTGGATCCCGAGATGCTCGCCGTGGAATCGTTCGCGCCGGACGAGTCGGCGGATGACGCCATCGGCACCGTGCGCGCCCACTCGTACGTCACGGTGGATTACCGGCCGTGCGGCGGCGAGCAGAGCGCCCAGTGCGTGGAGACCGACTTCCACTGGCGCACCTGCGGCAACTCGTGCGTCTACATGTGCTTCCACACCGGCTTCGAAGCAGGGTGCGCGGGCAACTGACGATCCTGCGCCGGCTGGACGACCGGGTGCCAGGATCCGGGCATGCGGTCCCGTACGCTGTATGCTGGACCCTCGGTCCGCCCACGTGCGGACCCCACCTTCCCTCGCCCCCAAGGAGGATCGCATGAAGAAGAACGCGCTGGATCCCAATGACCTGAACGTGGAGACGTTCGAGACCGCCGCCAACCTGGTCGCGCTCCCCGGCATCGGCCGGGGCACGGCGTGCTTCGAGACGTGCAAGACGGACCCGACCAGCGACCCGGACGCCGATACCTGCAGCCCGGCCTGAGCCCGTTCCATCCGCCCGTCCCAGGCGTCCGGCAGCCCGCCGGGCGCCTGGTCTCCCTTCGCCAATCTCCAGAGGCCACCATGCGCAAAGCCAAGCTGAGCCTGGACACGCTGCACGTCGACACCTTCGAGACCGCGGCCGCCAGCCCGGGCGCGCGCGGCACCGTGCACGCGCACGCCACCTTCTACGGCACCTGCCAGGGCACCTGCGTAGACACGTGTGGTGGCCCCACGTGCGACTACCCGTGCCAGACCGCCAACACCTGTCACCTGACCTGCCACGACCCGTGCGGCTGGACGTACGGCTACGCGGTCTGCAAGCAGACGCCCTGACGCCGCGCCCGCGTTCCCACGGCATCGCTCACCACCACGGGAGACATCGCCATGAGCAAGATCACGCTGCGCGTGGACACACTCGCCGTCGAGAGCTTTGAGCCTGCGCCCGGCCCCGGTGACGTCCCGGGCGCGTGGACGGACCTGGATTGCGGCACGCACGGCCAGTTGACCGCGAACTGGGCCTACACGTGCGGCGCGGACATCACCTGCCAGTATTACAACTGCGACAGCTGAGCCGGCATCCGAGTTTCCCTTACGTCCACCGCTACACCACGGGAGACACCGCCATGCGCAAGACCAAGCTGAGCCTGGACACGCTGCACGTCGAGACGTTCGAGACCGATCCCGCCGCTGCCGAGGTCTCGCGCGGCACCGTGCACGCGAACGAGTTCACGCAGGTC
>DATING010000988.1:0-1553 GCA_035474555.1 Longimicrobium sp.
CCGGCGGGCTGGAAGGCCTGTCCGGCACGATGAACATCGTGATGACCGACGGCAAGCACGCGTACGAGTTCGACTATACGTTGCCGGACCGGGACTGACCGCGGGATCTGGGCGGGAGCGGGGCCTCGTGTGGTGAGGCGCGGGCCCGCCCCCGGCGACTGAAGTCGCGGCTCCGAAAACGTGATGTCGGCCTTCGCCGACGGCTCGTGCCGCACGCGGAGGAAGTGTACATCGGCAGGGAACCGGCGGCGGGTTCTGTGGGAAGTCGGCCCTGGGCGTGAGGCCCGGCTCCGAGGCCCCCGGCGACTGAAGTCGCGGCAATGAACCCGCAATGTCGGCCTTCGCCGACGGCTCGTGCCCGGCGGAGGGTGTGCACCGCGGCGGAGTCCCGGCGGGAGGATCTCGCCCTCGGCCGGCACGTCGCCGCGGGGTATGGAGCCGCCAGTCCGCGCAGGCGGACTTCGTGTGGTCGTTGCGGCGAATTCATTCGCTCTGTCCGGGCTGCGCATCGCAAGAAATCGATCCGCATCCCGCCTGCGCGTCCGCGGGCATGGATCGCGCAGGCGGCTCCCCGGCCCGGTTCACCGGAGCCGGGGCTTTCGTATCCACGGATGAAAAGACGGGACAGATGCAGACGCGGAAGCTCGGAAACAGCGACATGGACATCACCCCCATCGGCTTCGGGTCGTGGGCGGTGGGCGGGCCCGGATACGCGTTCGGGTGGGGCGAGCAGGACGACCGCGAATCCATCGAGGCCATCCACAAGTCGCTCGACATGGGCGTCAACTGGATCGACACGGCGGCCGTCTACGGCCTGGGCCACTCGGAGGAGGTCGTGGCCCGCGCCCTGGAGGGATGGTCGGGATCGCGGCCGTACGTGTTTACCAAGTGCGGCCTGGCGTGGGACGAGAACCGCGAGGTGGTCAAGACGCTGCGCGCGGACTCCATCCGCCGCGAGTGCGAGGCCAGCCTGCGCCGGCTGAAGACGGACGCCATCGACCTGTACCAGATCCACTGGCCCAGCGAGCCCAACGACCCCGACGAGGACGCCGAGGGGTGGCGCACCATGGCCGAGCTGCAGCGCGAGGGAAAGGTGCGCTGGATCGGCGTGAGCAACTGGAACGTGCCGCAGCTGGAGATGGCGCAGGCGATCGCGCCCGTGACCTCGCTGCAGCCGCCCTACTCGCTGATCAACGACGAGGTGGAGACCGAGATCCTGCCGTTCTGCGAGCGCAACGGCATCGGCACCATCGTGTACTCGCCCATGGGATCCGGCCTGCTGACGGGCGGGATGACCCGCGAGCGCGCCGAAAACATGCCGGAGAACGACTGGCGCAGCCGCAACCCCAACTTTCGCGAGCCGCTGCTGTCGCGGAACCTGGGCATCGCGGAGGAGCTGGCGCGCATCGGGCAGGCGCACGGGCGCTCGGCGGGCGAGGTGGCCGTCGCGTGGACGCTGCGCCTGCCCTCCGTGACCGGCGCCATCGTGGGCGCGCGGTCCGCCGAGCAGGTGGAGGGCGTGATGAGCTGCGGCGATTTCCGCCTGAGCGACG
>DATING010000989.1:0-6047 GCA_035474555.1 Longimicrobium sp.
AGCGGAGAGCCGTTCACCGAGGTGGACAGGGTCTGCTGCCCCGCCACGGAGCCCAGGCGCCACACCGTGGTGGCGATGCCCTGCGCGTCGGTGGTGGTGATGCCGCTGGTGGTGCTCACGTTGCCGCCATGGCTGGCCACCCACTGCACGGCCACCCCCGCCTGCATGAGGCGGTTGCCGAACCGGTCCACCAAAGCCACGCGCACGGAGTCCAGGATCTGGCTGCGCACCGTGCCCGTCCACGACCCGTTCGGCGGAAGCGTTACTCCGACGGTACCCGCCGCCGCGCCCGCCACGGCGGTCGCCTGGAACACGCCGAGCACCTGCCTGGCGTTGGTGGCCGCGTCCACGCTGCGCGCCTCCACGAGCTGCGGCTGGCCCGCCACGCGGCCCAGCGTCCAGTAGTCCTTCACGATCCCGAACGCGTCGGTCACGCCGCCGCCCACGAACATCACGCCGCCGCCGGCCGTCACGGCAAAGCCCACGTGGCGCCCCGGGGCGGGGTTGCCGGACGCGTCCAGGGCCTGCACCACCACGGGCTCCGGCAGCTCCTCGCCGGCGGCGCCGGTCTGCTCGTTGCCGCTGAGGATGAGGAAGCGGACGGGCCCCTTGTCCACCGGGGCCTCCGTGGCGGCGGGGGTGTCGCCGCCGCACGCGGCCAGTGCGAGCAGGAGGGCCGGCAGGGCCGCGCGGGAAAGGAATCGCTGCATGGATGGTTCGATGGATGGGGTGAGTCACGCATCACGCCGCGGCGGCGCGCGGAACACTCGTCCGGGCGGCGCGGGGTGGATCGGGTACGGTCGGGAAGGGTGAAGCCGGGATGGATCACGGGGCACCCGGCGGGCGCCCCGTGGACCTGACGCGTTGCAATCTAACGGATTTGGGCAGAACCTTCCACCCCGGACGGGAGTCCGGGGCGCTACTCCGCCGCGGCGGCGGCGTAGCGGGCCAGGAGCCGCTCCACCTCTTCCACCACCTTGCGGGGCTCCACGGGCTTGGCCAGGTAGCTCTCGCACCCGGCGTCCACGGCGCGCTGGCGGTCCTCCGCCATGGCGTGCGCCGTGAGGGCCACCACGGGGATGTGCGCCGTCTCCGGGTCGGCCTTCAGGCGGCGGGTGGCTTCCCACCCGTCGATGCCGGGCATGGCCACGTCCATCAGGATCACGCCCGGCCGCAGCTCGCGGGCAAGGCGAATGCCTTCCTCGCCCGTGGCTGCCTCGGCCACCTCGTGCCCGCAGTGCCGCAGGATCGTGGTGTAGATGGTACGATTGTCCTCGTTGTCCTCCACGAGGAGTACGGCAACGGAGCTCATATCAGAAAAGCCTTTGCTGGCGTGCGATCTCACGGTGCTGCAAAAACCGGGCAGGGGGATTCGTGAAGCCCCCTTGTACCTCACAGCGGCGCAGTGGTTCACCGGGGCGTCCCCCGCGCCGTCTCGTCCCGCCCATCTGCCACGGGCCTGCCCGAACATCCTGCCAGGATGCGGCTTTGCCTGCTACTTCCCTTCACCCGGCGCGCTGGGGTTTCTCGGATCTTCCGACCCTTCCGCGGCGGAAGACCCTAATCTAACGTAGCAGGGGGCCATCTGTCGCATCCCCCGATGAATTTCCGCCCGCGATCAGCCCTTCCGCGCCGATCCTGGGGAAGGGGCGGGAGAGGTTTCCGTCATCGGCCGGGGCGCCCGACCGCCTGCCAAGCGCGCGCTGCCGGGATGGGAATCCGCGGCCCGCCGCCGATCCCGATCCGATTGCCCGCGCCGCCCCCGCGCGCCTATCGTTCCGCATCCACCTCCGTCCCTCCCACGCCGCATCCGCCCCATGAGCTTTACGCAGGCGCCGCCCACGCTGCTCAACCAGTTCGACGAGGACCGTGCACTTCGGTCACTGCTCGCGCGACTGCTACCGGCGGACGTGCTGGCGGACGTGGAGCCGTCGCTGCGCGAGATGGGGCGCCTTTCCGCCGAGCTGTATCCCGCGCAGCTGGCGGACCGGCTGAGCGAGCCCACGCTCACCCAGTTCGACGCGTGGGGCAACCGCATCGACCGCATCGAGCTCACGCCCCTGTGGCGCACGGCGGAGCGCATCGCGGCGGAGCACGGCGTGGTGGCCACGGCGTACGAGCGCGCGCACGGCCGGTTCTCCCGCATCCACCAGTTCGCGCTGGCGTACCTCTTTACCCCGTCCACCGACATCTACGCCTGCCCGCTGGCCATGACGGACGGAGCCGCGCGCGTGCTGCTGGATTCCGGCAACGCGATGCTCATCGACGGAGCCGTCCCCCACCTCACCAGCCGCGACCCGGCCGCGTTCTGGACGAGCGGCCAGTGGATGACGGAAACCACGGGCGGATCGGACGTGGGCGGCACGGAAACCATGGCGCTGCAAGACGAAGCGGGGGAGTGGCGGCTGCACGGCCGCAAGTGGTTCACCTCCGCCGCCACCTCGCAGATGGCCCTCACCCTGGCGCGGCCCGCCGGCAATCCGCCCGGCGGCCGCGGTCTCGCGCTCTTCTTTGTAGAGACGCGCGACGACGCCGGAACGTTGAGGGGAATCCGCATCGACCGCCTGAAGGACAAGCTGGGCACCCGCAAGCTGCCCACGGCGGAGCTCACGCTGGACGGCACGCCGGCCATCCCCGTCGCCGGCCTGTCCGACGGCGTGCGGGCGATCGCGCCCATGCTGAACGTGACGCGCACGTGGAACGCGGTGAGTGCCGTGGCCCTGATGCGGCGCGGGCTGGCGCTGGCGGAGGACTACGCGGCGCGGCGGACGGCGTTCGGCGCGCCGCTGGCCCGGCAGCCCCTGCACGCGGACACGCTGGCCGGCCTGCGCGCGGAGTGGATGGGCGCGCTGCACCTTACCTTTCGCGTGGTGGAGCTGCTCGGCGCGCACGAGACGGGCGAGGGGGACGATGCCGGCCGCGCCCTGCTCCGCGTGCTGACCCCGCTGGCCAAGCTGACGACGGCGCGGCAGGGGGTGATGGTCGCCAGCGAGGTGGTGGAGGCGTTCGGCGGGGCGGGATACGTGGAAGACACGGGGATCCCCATGATCCTGCGCGATGCCCAGGTGCTTTCCATCTGGGAGGGGACCACGAACGTGCTGTCGCTGGATGCGCTGCGGGCCATGCAGTCCGCGGGGGCCATGCATTCCCTGGGGACCCTGGGGCCCGTGCGCGCAGAGGTGGCGCGGCTGGCGGCGCAGGTGCGCGACCCGATGCTCGTCCCCGTGGCGGAGGCCGCCGTGCGCGCGGTGGACCACGCGGCGGCGTGGCTGGCGGATGCGTCTGCGGCCGGCCGGGCGGAGGTGGAGGCAGGCGCGCGGCGGTTCGTGCTGACGCTGGGCCGCGCGCTGGAGGCGGCCCTGCTTGCCGCCCACGCGGAGTGGGAGGGAGACGCGCAGGGCGGGGATGCCGCCTCCGCAGCGCGCCGTCTGGTGCGGAACGGAATCGACCTCGTCCACGCGGTGGATGCGGGTGGAGCGGCGGACGTCGCGGCGCATCCGGAGCCGTCCCATTCGGCCCTGCGATCTGCTACGTCGTAGGAAGCAGATCGGCGCGCTTCTTGCCCCATTTGGCCCGCATGCCGCGTGTTGGCCCGATGAATTCCGGAGCAAGATTCCATGCTGAAGCACCTTCGCCTGTTCCTGCCGCTCGTCGCGTTACTGGCCGCCTGCGGGCCGGACACCACGGAACCCTCGGCGCTCATCCCCACCGGCGGCCCCGTGCTGGAGCTGTTCGACCCCGCCCTGGAGGTGGACGTTCTGCAGCGTTCGGCGCCCCTGCTGCACAATTTTGCAGCAGCTGGGGTCATCGGCCGCGAGGGCGGCACGCTGAGCATTCCCGAGGCGGGCTTTTCCATCGAGTTCCCGCCCAATGCCGTCCGCCTGCCCACGCTCATCTCGGTGACGGCACTGCCGGGGACGTCCGTGGGCTACGTGTTCGCGCCGCACGGGCTGACCTTTCGCAAGCCGCCCGTCATCACGCAGGAGCTGCGCGGCACGGCCGTGTTCGGCCAGCCGGGGCTGCGGGGCACGCTGGAAGGCGCCTACCTGCCGGACCTGGCGGGCCTCACCGGGCTGACGGCGCGGGTGCGGGAGACGCGGCCCACCACGGTGGACGTGACCGGGTGGACCATGCAGTTCACCGTGGACCACTTCTCCACCTACGTCGCCTCCACCAGCCGGCGCAGCGGATACATCAGCTCGTCGGGCAACCTGATCCCGGCGGAGCGGTAGGCCCGGCAGGCGCGGCATGCGGCATCGTCCAGCGTCGCTCGACCCCGTCGGCGGCGGAGCCACCCCAACCCGGCGGCTCCGCCTGCTGCGTTTGGGCATCCATCCATGACTCCCCTCGATTCAGTCCCCCCGGACATCGCCGAGACCATCGCGCGCGGCCAGGCCGCCGAGCGCGAGGGACGCCGCGACCGCGCCTGCGCGCTGTACGAGGAGGCGCTGTACGGGCTGCGCGGCACGGAGCACGCGCCCGCCGCCTGCGCCCTGCTGCGCTGGGTGGCGCGCTGCTGGCTGGAGTCCGGGGACCTGGAGGCCGCGCACGACGCCGCCATCGCCGCGCTGGCCGTGGGCGAGAGGTGCGGCGGGGCGGCGCTGGCGCACTCGCTGAACGTGCTGGCGAACGTCCTGCGCACCCGGGGGGAGCTGGACGAGGCGCACGCGCTGTACCTGCGGGCCCGGCGCGCGGCGGGGCGGGCGGGCGAGGCCACGCTCGTCGCCATGGTGGAGCAGAACATCGGCATCGTGAGCAACATCCGCGGCGACTACCGGCGCGCCCTCAAGCGGTACCGCGCGTCGCTGGCGGCCCACCGCGCCCTGGGCGAGGACCACTACGCCGCGCACGTGCTGAACAACCTGGGGATGGTGTACACGGACCAGCGGCGGTGGCGGGCGGCGGAGCGGTCGTACGCCGAGGCGCTGGCCATCTGCGCGGAGCTGCGCGACGCGGGGACGCGGCTGCGGGTGGAGAACAACCGCGTGGAGCTGCTGGTGGCGCGCGGGCGCTGGGACGAGGCGCGCGCGGCGGGGCGGCAGGCGCTGGCCCTGGCCGGCGACCTGGGCGACGCGTTCGGGCAGGCGGAGGCGCACAAGCACCTGGGCGTGATCTCGCGCGAGACGGGCCACCTGGCCGCGGCGGACGAGCACCTGTCAGCCGCCGCGCGCATCGCGGACGACCGCGGCGAGCTGCTGCTGGGCGCGGAGACGGCGCGGGAGCTGGCCATGCTGCACTGGAAGCTGCACCGCCACCGCGACACGCTGCGGCAGCTGAACCGGGCGCACCGCCTGTTCAGCCGCTTGGACGCGCGCCGCGACCTGGCGGACGTGAGCGCGCGGCAGCGCGAGCTGGAGACGATGTTCCTGCACATCGTCTCGCTGTGGGGCCAGTCCATCGAGTCCGCCGACCACTACACGCAGGGCCACTGCGAGCGCGTGGCGGACCGGGCGTGCGCGCTGGCCCTGGCTGTGGGCTACGACGACCGCACCCTGCTCTGGTTCCGGATGGGCGCGCTGCTGCACGACGTGGGCAAGATCGTGGTACCGTCGGAGATCCTGAACAAGCCGGGCCCGCTCACGCCGGAGGAGCGCCGGGTGATGGAGCGGCACCCGGACGCGGGGGTGGAGCTCATCGAGGACATCGAGTTCCCTTGGGACGTGCGCCCCATGGTGCGCCACCACCACGAGGCATGGAACGGCAGCGGCTACCCCGGCCAGCTTGCCGGCGAGGACATCCCGCTCAGCGCGCGCATCCTGTGCGTGGCGGACGTGTACGATGCGCTCGCGACCGACCGTCCCTACCGCAAGGCGTTCTCGCACGACGAGACGCTCGGCATCATGCAGTCCGAGGCCGGCCGCCTCTTCGATCCATCCCTCTTCTCCATCTTCCGCGAATCCGTCTTCGAGCCAGCGCTCGTCTCCATCTGAATCCGGCGCTTTCCTCGAAGCGGAGATCCTGCGCGCACGAGGGACCGGCAGTTTCACGCAGAGACGCAGAGGTGAACAGACGAGACGCAGAGGGGAATTTCGTCCTCTGCGTCTCTC
>DATING010000990.1:0-3149 GCA_035474555.1 Longimicrobium sp.
ACTCACGCACTCACGCACTCACGCACTCACGCACTCACGCACTCACGCACTCACGCACTCACGCACTCACGCACTCGTCACTTCGTCCCGAACAACCGGTCGCCGGCGTCGCCGAGGCCGGGGAGGATGTAGCCCAGGTCGTTGAGCTCGCGGTCCAGCGCGGCGGTGTAGACGTGCACGTCGGGGTGGTCGTCCAGCATGCGCTGCACGCCCTCCGGCGCGGCCACCAGGCACACGAACCGCACGCGGCTGGCCCCGCTGCGCTTGAGCGACGTCGTGGCCGCCGAGGCGGATCCGCCCGTGGCCAGCATGGGATCCAGCAGGATGAAGTCGCGGGCCTCGGGCTCCGGCGGGATCTTGAAGTAGTAGTCCACCGGCTGCAGCGTGTCGTGGTCGCGAAACAGCCCGATGTGCCCCACCCGTGCGGACGGGATCAGCCGCACCACGCCGTCCACCATCCCCAGCCCCGCGCGCAGGATGGGCACCACGGTGAGCTTCTTTCCGCTCAGCTTCATCTCCGTGGTGGTCTCCAGCGGCGTTTCGATCTCCACGGGAGCCAGCGGCAGGTCCTTGGTGACCTCGTACGCCATGAGCATGGCGATCTCGTCCACCAGCTCCTTGAACTTCTTCTTGCTCGTCTCCTTGTCGCGGAGCACGGCGAGCTTGTGGCGCACCAGCGGGTGCTGGACGACCGTCAGGTTGGGAAACTGGTGAGGCATGAAGATCTCCGCTGTGGTCGGGTGGCGGCGCCAAGCTACGCGCACCCGCGCGGCCCCCGCAACCTGCCCGGTTGCCTCCAGGCGATGATGATCGTAATCCTAATCCACGCACGCGACCGCGATCCTCACATCGCGCCGGTCTCCATCCATCCACCCATCCGTCCTTGCCGATGACGCACAACGTCCGCGACCGCCTCCGCGCCCTGGGCCTGGAGCTTCCCCGCCCCAGCACGCCGGGCGCGAACTACGTGCAGTGGATCCGCACGGGCGACCTCGTCTTTCTCACGGGCCAGCTGAGCCAGTGGAACGGCGAGCGGCGCTTCGTGGGCAAGCTGGGGCGCGAGTTCGGCGTCCCCGAGGGGCAGGAGGCGGCCCGGCTCTGCGCGCTCAACCTGCTCGCGCACCTGGAGACGGCGGTGGATGGGGATTGGTCGCGCGTCGTCCGCTGCGTGCGCGTGGCGGGCTACGTGAACGGCACGGCGGACTTCGTGGAGCAGTCGCAGGTTCTCAACGGCGCCTCCGACCTCTTGGTGGAGGCGCTGGGCGATGCGGGACGGCACACGCGCATGGCCGTCGGCGTCGCCGCGCTGCCGTACGACGTGGCGGTCGAGGTGGAGGCGGTGTTCGAGGTGCGGTGAGGACGAGAGTCGCAGGCCGCGGCGTCTCCCACGAACCCATCGGATCATATCCTTCCGAACGAGGAGCGGGCGAGGAAGGTGAACTGCCGTCGGCCCGGAGCTCGCCCGTGCACGTCCCATCCGACGAACGATCGCGTGGCGGATGGCTGCGGGCTGGTCGCGACGGTCGATCACGGGACAGGAGATCCTTCGGTCGGCGCCGAAGCCCCGGCACGGGACGGATCGCGCGGCGCCTCCCTCAGGAAAACAAAACGGGGAGCGGCGGAGAAACCACGCGGATGGCCATCCGCATGAAGAAGCGCCGGGGCGATCCCTCGCCCCGGCGCGTTTCGTCTACCGAACCCGGCCGCGTGCGTCAGACGCCGCGCTCGTTGTCGCGGGACGGGTCCTGGTGCGGCTTCAGCGGCAGGTCGGCGGCCTCCAGGGCCAGCTCCACGCCGGGCTTGAGACCCTCGCCCACGCGCGCCTGCGAGTTCATGGCCTGCGGCTGCTCGGGCACCGGCACGGCGTGCTTGCCGTACGGGCTCTGGTTGTCGAGCTCGTCCTCGCGGAAGTTCGTGGGGTTGGGCACGTCGCCGTCGTGCGGGTCGCCCACGCGCGGCTGGCTGTGCACACCCTCGTCCTCGAACTGCGCGCGGTCGGCCTGCTCCATCGCCACCTCGCGCTGATGATGCGAATCGTCCCTGCGGGCCGGATCGGTGTCCTCGCCCTGGCGGCGGCTTCCCATGCCCGACTGATGTCCCGTCCACTCTCCGCTCATCTCACGCCCCTCGTCGGTGTCGTCAAAGCGCGGGTGCAGGCGCGCCCGCTCGTCGTCGATGTCCATCCGGTTCACCACCGTCGCCACGCCTTGCACTCCCTGCGCCACCGCGACGGCATGCGTCGCCTCGGCGCGGGTGTACACGGAGCCGGACAGCTCCACGATCCCCTCGCTGATGGCGCCCACGTCGATGCCGCGCGCGGAAAGCACGTCATCGTCCAGGAACGCGTCCAGCACGGCGTCTTCCAGCAGCAGGAGCTCGTCCTGCACCTCGGGCGCACGCTGCAGGCGGCCCGGGCGCTCCGGCTCGGCGGTACGTCCCGGACCGCGCACCCGCGACGGCATCTCGCTCAGCACGCGCGACACCGCCTCGCGCGCCGGGGCGCCCAGTCCGCGGAGCAGGAACGCGCCGATGGCCATCCCGCCCAGCGCGCCGAGCGTGTAGGCCAGCCGGTGGTTCGCCGGCTCCTCGAGCTCCACCACGTACTGCCGGTTCTGCCGCTTCTTGTTCTGGGTGTCCGTCATGGTCCGGTCGTCGTAAGGCGCATCGTGGCAAACGAATGAGCCGCCCGGAAGTGCAATTCGCGTTCCGTGCGGCTCCTCGTGTTTTCGTCCCCCGCGGGGGGTGATGCGGCTTCCCCTACGGGCTCGCGGGCGGCGGGGTGGACGTGCCCTTCTCGCGCTCGCGGTCGTTGCGCTCGCGGATGGCGCGGCCCCGGTCGCGCAGGTACCGCTCGCGCTCCGTCTGGTCCGCCTGGCGGTCGATGTCGCGCCGCTGCTCACGTTCCTTGCGCGCCTCGTCCTCGCGGTCGCGCGCCGAGCGGGGCACGGGGATGGGCACCGGCAGGGGGACGTTGCGGCCGTTGACCACGGGCCCGCGCTCGTTGATTCCCCACTTCTTTCCGTTGCGGTCGGTGATGGTCCAGTCGCGGATGCGCCGCTCCCGCTCCGCCACGCCCGCGATGCTGTCGTTGAGCCGGCGGATCTGGCCGGCGAACTGCTCCTGGTAGCGCTCCTCGTCCGTGGGGATGC
>DATING010000991.1:0-3694 GCA_035474555.1 Longimicrobium sp.
CTGCATCCTCCGTTGGGTGGGTAAGGGTGCCCGCCCCCCGCGGGGACGGGCGGCACCGGACCGGCCGCGCGGGCCGGTCAGCTCTCGCGGGCCACGCCGTCGGCCAGCAGGGCGCGGTACGCCTCCAGCGGCGTTACGCCCAGCTGCGCGGCGGCGCGCGCCACGTCGTCGAACTCGGGCTTGGCGCGCTCGCCCCCGCCGGGGAGCGAAGAGCGCTTTACGCGGATCTCCTGGCCGCGCCAGGTCACCGTCTCCATCCGCCGGGGCAGCACGCGGCGCCCGGCCGGCCAGTAGCGCAGGCCGATGGTGCTGCCGCCGCGGAACAGCGCCGCCGTCACGGCCTCCAGCTTCTCGGGGCTGGCCAGCGCCTCGATGCGCACGCCGGGGCGCCCCTTCTTCATCACCAGCGGCTGGGCCGTGCAGTCCGCGGCGCCCGCGTCCAGTACCGCCTGCAGCAGGGGCGGCACGTACTCCGGGGGCAGGTCGTCCACGTCGCACTGCACCACCACGATCCCCTCGTCGGCCCCGCCCTGCGGCTCGATGAGCACCAGGCGCAGCACGTTGGGCCGGTCCTGCGGGTCGCGCGTCCCCGCGCCGAAGCCGGTGGCCACGGGCGTGTACGTGGCGGGTGCGGCCGCCCCCCCGGTCAGGGCCGCGATGAGCGCCGCGCCCGTGGGCGTGGTGCACTCGCCCTGGAAGTCGGGGTCCGTGACGGGAATCCCCTTGAGCAGGTTGAGCACGGCGGGCGGGGGCACGGGAAAGTGCCCGTGCGCCATGTCCACCCATCCACGACCCAGGGCCACGGGTCGCGTGTAGAACTCCGTCACGCCCAGCTCGTGCATCCCCGCGATGGCCGCCAGCACGTCCACGATGGCGTCCAGCGCGCCCACCTCGTGAAAGTGCACCTTCTGCACCGTCGTGCCGTGGACGGCGGCCTCGGACTCCGCCAGCAGCGTAAACGCGTGGATGGCCCGGTCCCGGACGACGGGCGCAACGCTCGTGCCCTCGATGATCTTGACGACGTGGTGCAGGTGCCGGTGCGCGTGCTCGTGCGGCAGCTCCAGCACCAGGCGCGTGGCGGCGATCCCCTTGCGGTTCACGCGCTCGGCGTCCACGCGGATGTCGGCCAGCTTCAGGTCCGCCACGAACCCCTGGAGCCACTCCAGGGGCAGCCCCAGGTCCAGCAGGGCGGCGATGGTCATGTCGCCGCTGATCCCCGCGAAGGGATCGAAGATCAGTCCGCGCAACGTGCGTTCCTCACGTGATACAGGCCAACGGTGCGCCGGCCGGATTTCTGACAGGTCGCGCCGCAGATCCCCTCCCATCCCGCACGGGGGCGGAACGCGGCTGGCTGCGGCGCGGAGAGTTCTGCGAGATGCGGCGCCAAGCTAGGCAGGCGCAGGGGCGGCGTCAAATCGGGCGGTCACCCTGCACCGAAGCAGAGTCTCGCCGCGGGGCGGGCGCCCCCCTCCCCGGCCCTTCCCCACAAACTGCGTGGGGGAGGGAGAACGGCAATCCGCTCGTGATCGGGATTCCACCTCCCCCAGGGTTTTTTGGGGGAGGTCGCGAGGAACGAGCGGGTGGGGGCGCCGGCTGGAATCCCGCTCACGCACGGAGCCACTCACGCACTTCCGCACTTCCGCACTCACGCACTTCCGTGCTAGTGCCGGAACAGCCGCCGCCCGGTGAAGACCATCGCGATCCCGTGCTCGTCCGCGGCAGCGACCACCTCCTCGTCGCGCACGGAGCCGCCGGGCTGGATGATGGCGCGGATCCCCGCCTCCGCCGCCGCATCCACCCCGTCGCGGAAGGGAAAGAACGCGTCCGAGGCCAGCGCCGCGCCCGCCAGGTCGAAGCCGTTGTCGCGCGCCTTCATCACGGCGATGCGCGAGCTGTCCACGCGGCTCATCTGCCCCGCGCCGATTCCGAGCGCCGCGCCGCCGCGGGCGACCAGGATGGCGTTGGACTTCACGGACGCCACGGCGCGCCAGGCAAAGCGAAGGTCGTCCATCTCCTCCGCAGTCGGCTGGCGCGCGGTGACGACCTTCCACGCATCTTCCGGGAAGCGCATGGAGAGGCGCCGCTGGGCCACGAATCCGCCGCGGACGCGCTTGAAGTCCAGCTCTCCCTCGTCCACCGCAAGCGCGGGGAGCTCCAGCAGGCGCAGGTTCTTCTTCTCCGTCAGCAGCCGCAGCCCCGCCTCGTTGAACGACGGCGCCACGATGGCCTCCACGAAGTTGGGGCGCATGAGCACGGCCGCTTCTTCCGTCACCGGCACGTTGAACGCGATCACGGAGCCGAACGCGCTGGTGGGATCCGTCGAGAGCGCCTTGCGGTACGCCTCCGCCGCGTCCGCGCCCACGGCGATGCCGCAGGGCGTGGTGTGCTTGATGATGGCGCACGCCGCCAGCCCGCTGCTGCCCTCCCACGCGGAGATGGCCAGCAGGGCGCCGTCCACGTCGATCAGGTTGTTGAACGACAGTTCCTTGCCGTGCAGCTGCCGCAGGGCGTCCAGCCCGCCGGACGCCGTGGTGTCGCGGTAGAAGGCGGCCGGCTGGTCCGGGTTCTCGCCGTAGCGAAGGTCCTGCACCTTGGCCAGCGACAGGCTGAACGTGCCGGGAAAGGCGTCCGCCGGCCGCTCCGGCTGCGCGTCCATCCCCAGGGAGCGCGACAGGTACTCGGTGATGGCGCGGTCGTAGTCCGACGTGTGCGCGTAGACCTTGGAGGCCAGCTCGCGGCGGATGCGGAGCGCGCGGTCGTCGTTCCCCGCGTCCAGCGCGGCCAGGACCAGGGAGTAGTCCGCGGGATCGACCACCACCCACACGCTCGCGTGGTTCTTGGCCGCGGAGCGCAGCATGGACGGGCCGCCGATGTCGATGTTCTCGATGGCCTGGTCCAGGGTGGCGCCGGGGCGCGCGACGGTCTCGCGGAACGGGTACAGGTTCACGGCCACGAGGTCGATGGGCTCGTAGCCGTGCGCCCGCATCTGCGCCACGTCGTCGTCGTGGTCGCGGCGGCCCAGCAGGCCGGCGTGCACGGCGGGATGCAGGGTCTTTACGCGGCCCTCCATCATCTCCGGGTGGCCCGTGATCTCGCTGACCTCCGTCACGGGGAGGCCGGCGTCGCGCAGGGAGCGCGCGGTGCCGCCGGTGGAGAGCAGGGTCCAGCCCCGCCCGTGCAGCTCGCGGGCAAGCTCCACCACGCCCGTCTTGTCCGATACGCTCAGCAGTGCCCGGGGCATCGTTTTGGTCCTGGTCGGTCGGAGTTCAGGCCGTGCAGCGGCGTTCGTGCACGGAGGAACTGCGGGTTACAGGGGACAGGTTACAGGGGACAGCCTGCAACGGCGGCGCCCCTCCCCCGGCCCCTCCCCGCGCAAACTGCGCGCGGAGAAGGGGAGCACTGCGCGTTCGTGCCGGGTGGCGGGCCTCCAGCGGGCGCCCCCACCCGCTCGATTCCTCGCGACCTCCCCCAAAAGCCCTGGGGGAGGTGAGATGGCTTTCGTCGCGGTGGCGGGGACCCGTCACGGGCGGACGGCCCCCTCCCCCCGGCCCCCCAGGGCTGTTTCATACAGGGAAAGAGGCTATTGTGTTGCCATGACTCTTTATGAAGCGTTCGCGGAACTGCCTGAGGTGCGGCGCGCTCAGGCGCGCCAGCATACTGTTCAGCATGTCGTCTCCTGTGTCGTGTTAAGTAC
>DATING010000992.1:0-4638 GCA_035474555.1 Longimicrobium sp.
CTCGCGCGCGATCTCCTCCAGCGACGCGCCGCCGTCCATCCGCCCCAGGATCATCCGGTCGATGCGCCCCGCCTCGCCCAGCGCGGGGCGGAACCCGTGCGCCCGGCGCCGCAGCCGCGTGGGGGAGATGGGCTGCGCGAGCAGGGTGGATTGGCGGAATTCCACGGTGGACCGGCCCGCGCGCTCGATCCGCGTATCCCAGATCCACGCGTAGTCGTCCCCCACCAGCCGCGCCTGCAGATCTACGGCGATCTGGTCCCCCGCCGCGACCTCCACGGGTTCCGCGAAGGGGAAGAAGGGCGTGCCGTACACCGTCTCCGGCCCGCCCGGCCCGGTGGAGTAGCCGATGCCGTCCGCCAACTCCGCCTGGAACCAGGCCGACAGCCCGTTCACGGTGCCGCTCCGCGCCGCCGTCCACGCCAGCGCCGTCCGCACGTTCGGCTCCGTGACCGTCTGGTAGTCCAGCACGGCCCAGGTGCACGGCTCCGCCAGGAGTCCCTCCGCCGGGAGCCGCGCCCTGGACCAGGTGTTCACGGCCATCCGCCGCGCGGCCGTCATTCGCAGCCCGTGCGCGCCCTCCTCCCACGGGCCCACGATGCGGCGATACGCCTCCTCCGCCTGCACCGGCGCCGCGCACAGCGTGTCCGCGCGGGGGATGAGCACGCCGCCGGGCGCCAGCAGCCGCGCGCGCGCATCCGCGATCGTCGCCACGTGGTGCTGAAAGAGGGGGAGCGCGCCGCGCAGGTCGCTGACGATCACGTCCGCCCGCTCCGGGAGCTCGATCTCCGTGGAGACGCCCTGGATGAACTCGATGCGGTCCGCCATCCCGTTCTCCCGCGCGATCTCCCGCGCGGCGTGGATGGCGTCCGCGGGCTCGATGGCGTACACCTTCCGCGCGCCGGCGCGGACGGCGAGGAGGGAAAAGACGCCCGTCCCCGCGCCCAGGTCCAGCACCACGCTCCCCGGCCGCACGGCGCGCGCGAGGGCCGCCGCGTACGCGTCCATGCGCACGCGGTCCGCCATCATCCCGCCGTATCCGCCGATGTCGTAGGTCTCAGGCACCCGAACCTCCTCCCGTCCGCGCGGCGAAGTCCGCCTCGATCGCCTCGCACAGTGCGTCCACGCGGTGTGGATCCGCGTGCGGGATGACGAGGACCACGGGGACGGTCCGCGCCACCCGCCCAAGCACCGTCAGGTCCCGCGCGCGGGCGGCGGTGTCCGGCAGCCACCCCATGTACGCATTGCCCACGAGCTGCAGCACGGCTTCCGCGCGCGGAATGGTCTCCAGCCGCGGCGCGTCCGCGGTTTCTCGGCCCCCGAGGACGTACACGGCCCCCAGCGGGAGGGGCGCGGCGTGAAAGGCGCCCTCCGCGGCCAGGTCGCGATAGCGCTTGTCCCAGTCCGGCATGCCGGGGATGAGCGGCGGAAGGTCGCCCGTGCCCAGGGCCGGGAGCACGTCCGGCCACAGGCGCAGGTGCGGATACGCCGGCTGCACGAAGATCCCCTCCGCCGTGCCGGCGAGGGGAACGATGTCGTCCGCCAGCACGGGGTGGCCGCGGGATGCAAAGGCGGCGGCCGTGGTGGACTTGCCCGCGCCCGCCGGTCCGCAGATCGCGACCGATCGGTCTCCGAGCGCGATGGCACTGGCGTGGAGCGCGGGGATGCCGCGCAGCCGCAGCACGAAGCCGAAGAGGGAGCCCAGCAGGTAGGTGGCCGCGTCCGCCAGCGTGAGCGATGCGGGCCAGGTGCAGGCCACGCGCGTGCCCGCCGCGTCCACGCGGAACTCCGTGCCGTCCGCGTACGCCAGCCGGTAGAACGCGCTATCCGCCGTGCGCCAGGCGCGCATCGACGGCTCCTCCGCCACCGCGTCGGGCGGCGAAGCGTACCAGGGAATTTCGGAGAGATCCGGGAACTCGGCGCGCGGAGCGGTGCCGATCCACATCCGCAGGTCCGCGGGGCAGGAGGGGGCGACGGGAGCGAGGCCGGGGAGAGACCGATCGGTATCTACCGAAAGGCCGTAGAGGCGGTAGCGCAAGCGGGTCCGGGTTCGCCCCTCAGGTCCGGCTGGTGGACGAGTTGCCGGGGTCGTTCATGTTCTGCGACGCATTCGTCTGCGTCACCACGCGCAGGTCGCCAAAGACCGTGAGCCGCGGGCGTTCGTACGGGCGGCGTGCGGGCGTTTCCATGATGGGGCCTTCCAGAAAATGGGGTGCGCGGGACGGATCCCGCTCAGGTCCGGCTCGTGGAGGAGTTGCCGGGGTCGTTCATGTTCATCGAGACGTTCGTCAGCGTCATCACGCGCAGATCGCCGTACACCGTCAGCCGCGGGGGCGCGTAGGACTTTCGCCCTGCATCCTTCACGCCGTGCATCTTCGTCGTCGTTCCCGTCATCGTCTCCGTCCCGTATTTGTAGCCGATCCCGATACCCGATCCCGCACGTTCTCCCTGCCCGGACCCCTCACCCGGTCCGGTTCACGCCCGCCAGCCACAGGGAAAGGGCCAGCGGGCGGATGTCTTCCCAGATGCGCCGGGGCTCGTTCCCCGAGCGGCCGCCCGTCGCCGCGGGGACGCGCGCCAGGTCCACCCAGCGCCCCACCTCGTCCATCACCTGCCGTCCCCCCAGCCACGCCGCGCCGTCGCGTTCGCGCCGCAGGGCCAGCGGGTCGCCCACCAGGGGCGTCTTGGGGCGGCGGAGGAACGCCTCGGGGAGCCGGCCGCGCATCCCTATGCGCAGCAATCCCTTGTCATTATACCACTGTGCGGGCGGAATGGACAACCACGTCGCCACCACCCGCAGGTCGAAGTACGGGTGCCGCACCTCGATGGGCACGCCCGTGACGCCGGGATCGTACGAGGCGAAGAGCGTGGGCCAGAGCGGGGCCGCCAGCGACTCGTACGCCTCGGGGCGCAGGGGGTGCACGGGTCCCCGCCACGCGTTCCACTCCGCCAGCCGTCCGGGCAGGTCCATCCGCCGCGCGAAGTCCGGCGCGATCCAGGCCGGCAGCTCCGTGTGCCAGGGGCGCATGCCGTCGCGCTCCGCCAGCCAGGTGCGCACGCCGGGGCGGGGCAGGCGCCGGTGCCACCGCGCGTACTCCGCCGCCTCGCGCGCCGCGCGCAGCAGGCGCCCGTGCACGGCCAGCTTCGTGAGACGCGAGCGCGTTTCCCGCTGCACGGGGTCGCCACCCTGGCCCGTGAAGATCACCCGCGCGTGGCGGGCCGCGGCGCGCAGCTGGTCCGCCTCGATGGCGCCCAGCACGTTGTCCGTGGGCTGCGGGCGGCGCAGCTCCGGCGCGTCCCAGCGTCCGAAGGCGGCGTAGTCGTCCACGGCCGTGAAGTCCACGGGGATGCCGAGCGCGTCCGCCGCCATCTGCGTGTAGCGGCGTTCCTCGTCCGGCATCAGCCGCTCGTGGTGCGCCGTGTATCCGCGCAGCGCCGTACGCCGTTCCCCCCGCGCGACGGTCTCCACGGCCAGGGCCGCCAGCGAGGTGGAGTCGCGTCCGCCGCTCAGGAAGAAGGCGGCGGATCCCTGCGGCAGGCGGTCGCGTACGGCCATCCGCAGCGTCTCCACCCCCTGCTGGACCACGTCCCGCACCTTCGTGGACGCCAGGGTGATGGGCTCCGTGGGAAGCTGCCACCAGCGGCGGACGGCGACCTGCCCCCCGTGCACCACCAGCGTGTGCGCGGGGGGGAGCTGGCGCACGGCGGCGTAGACGGTGGCGTCGGGCGACTGCGTGTCGCCGTGCACCAGGAAGTCCGCGATCCACCCCTCGTCCAGCTCGCCGCCCACGGCGGGGTGCAGGCGGACGCAGTCCAGCGTGTTGGAAAAGACGAACGCGCGAAAGGTCCGCGCGTAGAAGAACGGCTTTACGCCAAAGGGGTCGCGGGCGCAGAACAGGCGCTGCCGGCGCGCGTCCCACACGGCGAAGGCAAAGTCGCCCAGCAGGTGGCGGGGCGCGTCGTCGCCCCAGGCGCGGACGGCGTGGAGGATGAGCTCGGCCGCGGGCGCGTCCGCCGCCGCCACGATTCCCGCGCCGTGCAGCTCGCGGACGAGCTCCGCGCGGCCGTCGATGCGCGCATCCGCGACGACGTGCGTCTGCCCGTCCAGGGAAAGCGGCTGCGGGACGTCGTCGCCCACGTCGCCCGTGCGCAGCAGGGCGTGCGCCAGGCCGGCCGGCCCCGCCGACCACGAGCGACGGCCGTCCGGTCCCCGTGGGGCCAGGAAGTCCGCCATCCGGGCTGGCAGGGCGCTGTCCAGCGGCGCGCCGTCCAGCGCGATCACCCCGGCGATGCCGCTCACGGGGCAGGGAGCGGGAAGGGATTCACTCCGCGGGAAGGACTTCGGCCAGCCCGCGGTCCGCCAGGTCGGCCAGCAGGTCCAGCAGGTCGCGCTCCGCCGTGGGCGCATCCACCTCCCACTCCGCCACGACGGCGTCGCGCAGCTCGGCCACGGTGCGCGGCTGCTCCATCAGCCCCCACACCCGCGCGCCCACGGGGTCCAGCCCGTAGTACACGCCGTCCGCCAGCCCCAGGATCACCGCCTCGCCGTCCAGCTCGCACGACACCTGGTCGCGCGCCGCCACCAGCCGGGTATCCGCGTCCAGCCGCGGGGGATCGGCGAACCTCACCGCCCCGATGCGG
>DATING010000993.1:0-2435 GCA_035474555.1 Longimicrobium sp.
GGGGATGGACCGAACGCGGGGGAGCGCGCCTCGTCTGCACGCGGGTGGCGGTCATCCGCCTCTCCGTATCGCCGCCGACCCGCAGTTCTCCCGGGGCTTGCGCAAAGCTGCATCGGTAGCAGATTCAATGTATTCCATCCCCCATCCACCTCGCCGCCGAACGCCGGGACAAACCCGGCATGGGCCGTGCATCTGCGCGCCGCGGCTCCGGGCTGGGCGACCGGGGCTTCGGGTTGCGTATGTTCGTGGGGCGGCCTAGCTTTGCCGCCGTCCCAAGCACCACGCAGAACGCAGGGCGGATGCTCCGCCCAAGGCGCCCGGAGGCCGCCGTTTACGCCCCGGCGAGAAAGCTAAAGAAGACGACATGGCCTTTCGCTGGTTCAGCTCCGGGAGCTTTATCCCGGTCAACGACATCGCCGTAGACCTGGGAACCGCGAACACGCTCGTATACGTGAAGGGCGAGGGCATCGTCCTGAACGAGCCGTCGGTGGTGGCCATGGAAAAGGCCACCAACAAGATCAAGGGGATCGGGCTGGAGGCCAAGCGCATGCTGGGCCGCACGCCGGAAGGGATCACCGCCGTCCGTCCGCTCAAGGACGGGGTGATCGCCGACGTGGACGTGACCGAGATCATGCTGCGCTACTTCCTGCAGACGGTGACGAGCAAGCGGTTCCTCAAGCTCAAGCCCACGGTGGTGGTGGGCGTGCCCAGCGGCATCACCGAGCTGGAGCGCCGCGCCGTGCGGCAGAGCGCGGCCGCCGCGGGCGCCAAGGAGGTGTACATGGTGGCCGAGCCCATGGCCGCGGCCATCGGCGTGGGGCTGCCGGTGGAGACGCCCACGGGCAACATGGTCATCGACATCGGTGGCGGGACCACGGAGATCGCCGTGATCGCGCTTTCCGGCATCGTGTGCGACACGAGCATCCGCGTGGGGGGCGACGAGATCGACAACGCCATCGTCACCTTCATGCGCAAGAACTACAACCTGATGATCGGCGAGGCCACGGCCGAGGCGGTCAAGATCCAGATCGGCAGCGCCTACAGCACGGGCGACGAGCGCGAGATGGACGTAAAGGGCCGCGACCTGGTGAGCGGCATTCCCAAGACGGTGCGGGTGCACTCGCAGGAGATCCGCGAGTGCATCCAGGAGCCCATCCAGGCCATCGTCGAGGCCGTGCGGCGCGCGCTGGAGATCACGCCGCCGGAGCTGGCCAGCGACATCGTGGACCGGGGGATCGTGATGACGGGGGGCGGCGCGCTCATCCGCGGGCTGGACACGCTGATCGCACGCGAGACCAACCTGCCCATCCACGTGGACGAAGACCCGTTGACCTGCGTGGTGCGCGGCGCCGGGCGCATCCTGGACGACGTGGTCAAGTACCGAGGAGTGTTGACCAACTGAGCACCTTCAGACCGTACCTGCGCGGCGCCGGAGAGCGCGGCCGCAAGAAGGACCTGGCCATCGCGGGGCTGTTCACGGCCCTGTCGGCGCTGGTGATGCTCATGCCCGAGGTGTACAAGGACGGGCTGGGCCACGCCGTGCGCGCCACCGTGCTGCGCCCCTTTACGGCGGTGCAGCGGGGCGCGGCGGACCGCGCCGGCCGCTACGCCGACGCGGCGGCCCTGCGCGCCGAGCGCGACTCGCTCGCCAGCTTTCTGGTGGGGCAGGCCACGCTGGCCGCGGAGAACCGCGAGCTGCGGCAGCTGCTGGGCTTTCGGCAGCGGCTCACCTACTCGTTCGCGGCCGCCGAGGCCACGCCCATGACGGGCCCGGGCTCCGAGGGGGTGTACCGGCTGTCGGCCGGCGCCCGCGACCGCGTGGTGGACGGGGCGCCCGTCATCACGGCGGAGGGGCTGGCGGGGCAGATCGGCCAGCTGGGCGGGGAAAACAGCACCATGCACGCGTGGACCCACCCGGAGTTCGCCGTGTCGGTGATGACGCTGGACGGGGAGACGTACGGGGTGGCGGAGCCGCTGCGGTCGGCCAACGGCGCGGAGCTCATGCTGGGCTTCAGCCCCGTGGCCTTTCACACGGCGCCGGACACGGGAACGCTGATCGTGACGTCGGGCGACGGGGGCGTGTACCCGCGCGGCATCCCGGTGGGCAAGGTGGCCGCGAGCGGCACGGACCCCGACGGGTGGCAGCGCATCTACTACGTGCGCCCGCTGGTGTCGCCGTCGCAGCTGGGGCACGTGCTGGTGCTGGGGTCGCCCGTGCGGGCGCCGTCGGACCAGGACTTGGCGTCGGCATGGGGGGTGCGGCTGACGGCCCCCGCGCGTGCCGACACGGCGCGCGCGGTGTCGCCGGACGCCGCCACGCCGGCCGCGCCGCGCACGGCGCCGCGGCCCGCCGCACCGCGTCCGGCGCCGCGCCGGCCGCGCCAGGTAGACCCAACTCCCGAGCTGCCGGGACGCCCGGTGTTCCCGGGGCAGCC
>DATING010000994.1:0-2968 GCA_035474555.1 Longimicrobium sp.
CGTCGCTAGCAAGAAGGCGCTATCGATGGAACGCAGAGAGGATTATCTTCCTGCATGGCTGATCCGCACCCTACCCCAGACATCGCCCCGGCGGACGCTTCGGCGGAAGCCCACGGCGAGGACGTGCGCGCCCGCATCGTCACGGCCGCCGCGCGCCTGATCGCCGATGGCGGCCGCGACGCGGCCACGACCCGCGCGGTCGCCGCCGCCGCCGCCGTGCAGGCGCCGACCATCTACCGCCTGTTCGGCGACAAGCGCGGGCTGCTCGACGCCGTGGCCGAGCACGCCATGGCCGCCTTTGTCGCCGAAAAGGCCGCGCGCGCGCCGGACCCGGATCCCGTGCAGGAGCTGCGCGACGGTTGGGACCAGTACGTCGGCTTCGGCCTCGCGCATCCGGGATTGTTCGCGATCATGAGCGGCGACCCGCCCGCGGACCCGCAGACGCGCCCGCGCTCGCCGGCAGCCGCGGCGGGGCTGGACGTGCTGCGGCGGCGCATCCGCGCCATCGCGCGCGCCGGGCGCCTGCGCACCAGCGAGGAGCGTGCGGTCGCCCTGGTGCACGCCGCCGGCGTCGGCACCGTGTTGACCCTGCTGGAGGAGCCGCCGGAGCGCCGTGACCCCGGCCTCTCCGCGTCTGCGCGCGAGGCGATCGTGGCCGCGATCACCGCCGAATCCAGCGCTCCCACGGACGCCGGCCCGAGGAGCGCGGCCGCGACGCTGCGTGCCTCGCTGGACGAAGTCGGCGCCCTGACCCCCGGCGAACGCCACCTGCTCGCCGAGTTGCTCGACCGCATCGCCGACGGCGCGTAGCAGGGCCCGGGGACCAGCCCTGCCGCATCGGCGGCAGCGAACGAGGGGATTCCCGTGCGGCATCCCCTCTTCTTCTCGTTCACGCCGCCAGCCTTCGCACCACCTCCACCTCCACCGCACGTGCTTCAAGACGGTCCGGCACACAATCCTGCCTTGTCTCCCCACCCCTGTTTTCTGCATACTGAGCACGTCGTCATTCAAGCAACGGCTACTGGATCGGTCGGAGTGGGCAAACGCAAGCGCAAGCTGACAGCGGCGGAGAAGGCCGCGAAGAAACGCAAAAAAGCGGAGTTCCAGACGGTGTTCATCGGGGGAAAGATGAAGCGCGTCCGCCGCCCTCCTACCATCGATGGGATGGATGTGCACGAGTTCATCCGCCGCAACGCCGATCCCATCTTTCTGCACGAGATGGGGATGTGGGAGCTGATGGAGCCGGACGGAATGCCGGCAGACTCCCACGTCCGCGGCGGCGTTCGTGGCAAGCACGCAGCGCGTCATCCCGAATTGACGACGATCGTCGAGCCTCATGGCGACATGTTCCTGGCTCGCTGCCCGGAGCTGGACATCGCAAGTCGCGGCTATACCGCGGAGGATGCGCGCGCCAATCTGGCCGAGGACGTAGAACTCTTCCTCGAGGCTGCGGATCAGTCCGAGCTGCCCGCGGCGCCAACAAAGAGTCATGAAGAAGAAGGCTGACGAGGCCGGCCAGATGCGCCCCGAGTACGATTTCAGCGGTGGCGTGCGCGGCAAGTACGCGGGAGCGGTATGCGAGCGGCACCAACATCGTCCTGCTCGATCCTGATGTGCCCGAAGTCTTTCATGATCCGGCATCGTCCTCAGCGCAGGAGACGAACGATGACCGATGAACATCGCCAAGCCGAAGCATACGCGGCGGAGACAGAGCTGCTTTCCCGGCGCGGAGTTGTACCGCGGTCACGCCGGTGGTGAACGCTTTGGGGCTGGTGCTTCTCTCACGCCGGAAGAAAGGACATGCCTATGAGTTTCGGCGCTGACAACGGTGCGCGTGGCGTGAAGATCACGAAGAACCCGTACGGTGCTTCGATTGAGATCAGGGATCGTAACCCGAATACGCGGTTTCTACCGCCCGATCCCGACGAGCTCCGTCGAGCTGTCAAGAATGCAGAAACCGTGACGGAGATGCCCAAGGCGAACCGGCGGTGACGCGATACCGTGGCCCGCTTCCCGAGTAGGGAGGGGGCCACTGTTTTGATCGCCAGAGACGATGATCGAGCCGCCGAACGGCAGCCGAGGGACGATTCCCGCGGCTGCCGTTCAGTTTCTCGTCGCTCACCCCGCCAGCCGCCGCACCACCTCCACCGCGCCGCGCTTGTAGACGGTCAGGCACACCAGCTCGCCCTGCGGATCGATCACCATCCAGTGCCGGGACCGCTTGCGCTTCTGGATGGTGTAGCCGGCCTGCTGCGGGGCGAAATCGGCGCCCTTCGGCTTCTTCGCCATCACGGCCTCGGGTAAGCTTGATTACGGACCTCCCGTCTGTACTGTTGGAGGAGGACAAATGCGGACTTGCCCGGTGACGGCGCGGACCTACGTCATCTGCCAAAATCAACGGCACTTCAGGAGCTTGCATTTTAGGACATATTGCATTAAAACCCTTCCCATATCGTTCGCGACCGCGAACGAGCGTTCACGCAGGTATGGGAGTTGAACCATGCGCAAGCTTACGTTGGAATCTCTTCAGGTAGAGTCCTTCGAAACCACCGCCTTGGGCCAGGACGTGCGCGGAACCGTGCAGGGGCATGCCCCCCTCACCGTCGGCTGCCCCGGCACGGGACCTTCGAACTGCGCCATCTGCCAGCCGATGACCAACGATCTGAACTGTCAGCCGATGACGTACGATCTGCGCGGCTGCGAGACGAACCCCCAGTGGGATTGCACCTACGGCTGCACGCAGACGGCCGATCCGAACGTCAACAGCTGCGGCGAGGTGTGCTGGATCAATACGACCGACCGCGTCTGCCCCGAAGGCTGACCGGCACGCTGAAAGGCGGGGATGCCCACGGTGGGCATCCCCGTCATCGCTCTCCCACCTGGAGCACGAGAATGCGCAAGCTGAAGCTGGAATCGCTGCAGGTCCAGTCGTTCGCCACCACCACCGCCGCGTCCGCCTCCCGCGGCA
>DATING010000995.1:0-3836 GCA_035474555.1 Longimicrobium sp.
GGTCGGTGCGCGCCCAAACCTCGTCAAGGCTGGGCCGGTCATCGCCGCGCTCGCGCAGCGGGGCGTCACCCAGCGCATCGTGCACACCGGCCAGCACTACGACGCGCGGATGTCCGACGCGTTCTTCACCGACCTGGGCATCCCCGAGCCGGACCACCACCTGGGCGTGGGGGGCGGCAGCCACGCCGTGCAGACGGCGCGCGTGATGGAGGCATTCGAGCCGGTCCTCGCCGCTGAGCGGCCGGACTGGCTCGTCGTCGTGGGCGACGTGAACAGCACCATCGCCTGCGCGCTGGTGGCGTCCAAGCTGCGCGAGTCGCTGGGCTGCCGCATCGCGCACGTGGAGGCCGGCCTGCGCAGCCACGACTGGCGCATGCCCGAGGAGGTGAACCGCGTGCTCACCGACCGGCTCTCCGACCTGCTGCTGACGCCCTCCCGCGACGCGCATCCCAACCTGCTGGCGGAAGGGATCCCCGCGGAGCGCGCCGTGTTCGTGGGGAACGTGATGATCGACACGCTGGTGGCGCAGCTCGACGCCGCCCGCGCGCTCGACCTTCCCGGGCGGATGGGGCTGCCGCGCGGCGGATACGCCCTGGCCACGCTGCACCGCCCCTCCAACGTGGACGATCCGGAGAACCTGGGCGCCGTGCTGGAGGCGCTCCAAGCCGTCGCCGGCGAATTGCCCGTCGTGCTCCCCCTGCACCCGCGGACGCGCAAGAACGTGGACGCGTTCGGGCTGGCGGACCGCATCGCGGGGATGCACGTGCTGGAGCCTCTGGGCTACCGCGAGATGCAGTCGCTGAGCGACGGCGCGGCGGTGGTGCTCACGGACTCCGGCGGGCTGCAGGAAGAAACGACGTACCTGGGCGTCCCCTGCGTGACGCTGCGCGAGCAGACGGAGCGGCCCATCACCCTCACGGAGGGCACCAACCGCATGGCGCCCTGGCCGCTGACGGCGGAGGGCGTGTTCGGGGCGGCGCAGGAGGCGCGGGCCATGGGGCGCATCGACGCCGGCGTCCGCGTGCCCGAGGGGTGGGACGGACGCGCGGCGGAGCGCATCGTTGCCGCGCTGGCGGGGCATCGGCCGTGAACACGGCGCGCCTGTCCCGGCCGCTCCCGGGCGCGGAGCGGCCGGCGCCCCGCCCGCGGCTGCGCGTGGCGGCCACGGTGGACCACTACCTCCCCGGCTACAAGGCCGGCGGCTCCCTGCGCTCGGTGGTCAACGTCGCGCAGCAGCTGACGGACGCGCTGCACCTGCACGTGGTGACCCGCGACCGCGACATGGGCGACGAGGCGCCGTATCCCGGCGTGGCCACCGGCTGGACGGAGGTTGAGGGCACCCCCGTCCGCTACCTGGCGCCGGGGGAGCGGTCGGCCGCGGCGGTGGTGCGGGTGCTGCGCGAGGCGCGCCCCGACGTGGTCTACCTGAACAGCGTCTTTTCGCAGGTGTTCACCCTGCAGCCGCTGGCCATGCGCAAGCTGGGCCGCCTGCCGGGCATTCCCGTGGTGCTGGCGCCGCGGGGCGAGCTGTCGGAGGGCGCGCTCTCCATCAAGCGGGCCAAGAAGCTCCCGTTCCTGCGGGCGGCGCGTGCGGCGGGGCTGTACCGCGGCGTGCTGTGGCAGGCGTCGTCGGAGCTGGAGGCGGCGGAGGTGCGGCAGTGGTTCGGCGCGGACGCGCGCGTGCAGGTGGCGCCGGACCTGCGCGAGCGCCCGGCTCCCGCGCGCCCGCCCGCGCCCAAGCGGCCGGGCGCCCTGCGCGCGGCGTTCCTGTCGCGCATCTCGGGAAAGAAGAACCTGGCGGGCGCGCTGGAGATGCTCGGCGGGGTGCGCGGCGAGGTCCACCTGTCCATCTACGGGCCGGTGGACGATCCCGCGCACTGGGAGCTGTGCCGGCGCCGCATCACGGAGCTGCCGGGCAACGTGACGGTGGACGTGGCGGGGCCGCTGCCGCCGGAGCAGGTGGGCGAGGCGCTGTCCCGGCATCACCTCTTTCTCTTCCCCACCTGGGGCGAGAACTTTGGCCACGTGATCCTGGAAGCGCTCCTGGCGGGCCTTCCCGTGCTGACGAGCGACCGCACGCCGTGGCATGGACTGGAGTCCTCCGGGGCGGGATGGACGCTGCCGCTGGAGCAGCCGGAGCGCTTCACGGCCGTGCTGCAGGCGTACGTGGATGCGACGGCGGACGAGCACCTGCGCCGCTCCGCCGCCGCCCGCGCGCTGGGCGAGGCCACCGCCCGCGACGAGAGCGTGCTGGAGGCCAACCGCGCCCTCTTCCACGCCGCCGTGCAGGGGCGCTAGGCGGCGAGCTCCGGCGGATCGCGGGCTTCCGTCCCGGACGGCCCGCCGCGGGAGACGGACCGGCGGAGGATGCGGGTCGCGGGCAGACGGAGTAGATTGCGCCGCTCGGCGCCCCAGGTCCGGCGCGTGGACGTGCCGAGGCGTGAGATGCAGTTCTCCCCTCTCCCCTGCGCAGCGGGGGAGAGGGGCCGGGGGAGAGGGGGCCGGCGGCTGCCGGCGCGAACCCATCCACCGCTGACGGACTTCAACCATTTTCGCTGCCGGGCCGGGTGACGGCGCGGCGGCGTTCGACCGTTTTCGGGAAATCGACATGAAGCAGGTCCTGCAGCACGTGCGCTCCGGCAAGCTGGAGCTGGCCGAAGTCCCCGAGCCCGCGCCGCGCGCGAGCGGCGTGGTGGTACGCAACGTCGCGTCGCTCATCAGCGCCGGCACGGAGAAGATGATCATCGACTTCGCCGGCAAGTCGCTGCTGGGCAAGGCCCGCGAGCGGCCGGACCTGGTGCGGCAGGTGATGGACAAGGTGCGCAAGGACGGCCTGGCGCCCACGATGCAGACGGTGATGAGCCGCCTGGACCAGCCCATGGCCCTGGGCTACTCCTGCGCCGGCATCGTGGAGTCCGCCGGGCGCGGCGCGCCGGAGTTCCAGGCGGGCGACCGCGTGGCCTGCGCGGGGATGGGATACGCGTCGCACGCCGCCGCCGTCTTCGTCCCCCGCAACCTCACCGTCGCCATCCCCGAGGGCGTGTCGTTCGAGGACGCCAGCTACGTGACGCTGGGCGCCATCGCGCTGCAGGGCGTGCGCGTGGCCACCCCCCGCATCGGTGAAACCGTCGTCGTCCTCGGCCTGGGCCTGCTGGGCCAGATCACCGTGCAGATCCTCCGCGCCGCCGGCTGCCGCGTGGTGGGCATCGACCTGGACCCGTCCAAGGTGCAGCTGGCGCGCGAGCTGGGCGCGGAGCTGAGCCTGCTGCGCACGGACGACGTGCACGGGGCGCTGGAGGCGTTCACGGGCGGCATCGGCGCCGACAGCGTGATCGTGACGGCGGCCGCGGACAGCAACGACCCCATCGAGCTGGCGGGCGAGCTGTGCCGCGACCGGGGCATCGTCTCCATGGTGGGCGCCGTGAAGATGGACATCCCCCGCAAGGTGTACTACGAGAAGGAGCTGGAGCTGCGCCTGTCGCGCTCGTACGGCCCCGGGCGCTACGACCCGGAGTACGAGGAGGGCGGCCGCGACTACCCGGTGAGCTACGTGCGCTGGACGGAGCGGCGCAACATGCAGGAGTTCCTTCGCCTGGTGGCCGCGGGGCAGGTGACGCCGGGTCGCCTGACGAGCCACCGCTTCGACCTGTCGGAGGCGGAGCGCGCCTACGCCATCGTCATGGGCGAGGACAAGCAGCCGTTCCTGGGGGTCATCCTCACCTATCCGCAGCACGCGCCCGCCGGCGGCCGCACCGTGCAGCTGCGCGCGGCGGCGCCCCAAGCGGGCAAGCTGGGGCTGGGCGTGATCGGCGCGGGGAACTTCGCCAAGGCCGTGC
>DATING010000996.1:0-5405 GCA_035474555.1 Longimicrobium sp.
CACAGAGTCAGCAGAGTCAACAGAGGGATGACTCTGCTGACTCTGCTGACTCCGTTGACTCTGTGTGCGACTGGTTTTTGGAGGTCTAACGGCGCGCCGCATCCGGGATCGACAAAAACCCGCTTTTGCCGATCCGGATTCATCTCTCCATCCCTTCCGCTCCGCCCGATTTATCCCCCGTTCTGGCTACCACGGAACGGGAGAAAACTCGAATCCGTGGCGGCCGTGCCCCAGTTCGCCCCGCCCGTGCCCCGGAATTGGAAATCCCGGGAGGAACAAATGATTGGCTTCATTGGAGGCAAATGGATACCGAGCACGGACTTCTATCGATTCACGCCACGAAGTCCGAATAAGGGCGCGTGACTTGCCTTCGGACGCCCTGCTGCACCGCAATCCGGTAGCAGGCATCACCTTTCTTTCTTCGCGGCGCAGCAGGTCCCCTCGCCGGGTCGGCCCTGAGTGGCCTGGCGCATCCGCATCTTTTATCAGGAAGTGCATCATGGTGGACGAACAAGAGTACGACGACGACGCCGGCGAGCCGCGCGACGCGGACGGCGACCCGGGCGGCCTGCCCGGCGGCCGCATCCCCGCGCCGCCCATCCCCCGCGACGAGTGGGTGTCGCAGGTGGTGGACGATCCCTCGTCGGGGACGCAGCCCGTGCTGCTGCAGGGCTACGTGGGCGACGCGGCGGACGAGTCGCGCACGCGCATCTACCTGGACGCGTCGCTGGGCACGTACGTGGACGTGGCCAACGACGACGTGCTTCACCACCAGCCGCTCAAGGGCGAGCACGAGCCGTCCGGCGGCACCATGGTGTGGGTGCGCGGCGACGCGCAGGTGAGCCCGGGCACGGGCGGCGGGGCGGCGGCCGCGGGTGGCGACTTCTTCACGGGCCCCGTGCTGGAGCAGAACCGGCAGGCGGGGATGGGCGGCGCCGCCCAGCCGGCCGCCCAGGTGCACATCACCCTGCTCACGGTGGCCGGCTGCGTCACGCGGTGGTTCATCTGTCCCCCGCAGAGAACCCTCGCGACGCTGTGTACGCACCAGATCATCTGCTCGCGCGTCTGCCAGGACCCGCTGGGCGGCATTGGCCCCCTGGGGACCGTGCACCAGCAGCAGGGGTTCCGCGCGCAGGCGCCGGTGGGCGGCGACATGACGCGCATGCCGTGCTCGGCCGTGGACGCGTGCCCCACCTCCCTGGGCTGCACGTCGTTCCAGGGCTGCGAGCCCGGCCCGGTGGTGGGGCCGACCGGCTGGCAGGGCTGCGGACAGCCGCCCATCATGACGCTGCCGGGCTGCGCCCACGGACCAGCCACGAACTTCCAGGGCTGCGGCCAGCCGCACATCTCCCTGCCCGGCTGCATCCACACCGGCACGTGTCCGCAGGCGGAAGCGCAGAACGGGCCCATCGGCCCCACCGGCTGGCAGGGGTGCGGACAGCCGACGCACATGATCGGCTGCACGGGATACCAGGGCTGCGGACAGCCGCACATCTCGCTCCCGGGCTGCATCCAGACCGGCACGTGCGGCGCTGAGCAGGCGGCGGGTCCCATCGGCCCCACGGGCTGGCAGCACTGCGGCCACACGCTGGCGAAGATCTGCACCTTCCACTGTCCGCCTCCCCTGACCCTGGGCAGCCCCTGCGGCCCCGGGCCGGTCTCCATGCATCCGGGTTGCCCTTCGCCGCAGATCGGCGCTGAGCAGGCGGCGGGTCCCATCGGCCAGACGGGATGGCTGCACTGCGGCCACACGCTGGCGACGGTCTGCACCGTCCACTGTCCGCCTCCCCTGACCCTGGGCAGCCCCTGCGGCCCCGGGCCGGTCTCCATGCACCCGGGGTGCCCTTCGCCGCAGATCGGCGCTGAGCAGGCGGCGGGTCCCATCGGCCCCACGGGCTGGCAGGGCTGCGGCCATCCGCTCCCCCAGACCTGGTTCGCCACCTGTGGAATCCCGCCGGTTTCCATGAACCCGGGCTGCCCCCCGCCGCAGCTCGGCGCGGCGGGCGGCGGTCTCATCGGCCAGACGGGATGGCAGGGATGCGGGCAGCCGCACATCTCGCTGCCGGGGTGCGTGCACACGGGAACGTGTCCGCAGGCGGATGCGGTGACGGGACCAGGGAGCACGATCGCGACGGTGTGCACGCAGATAGGCTGCCCGCCACACACGCAGAACTGTACGAACGCGACGGTGTGCACGCACATCGGCTGCCCGCCGCACGCCGCCAGGGGCGCGGAGCAGGGCGCGGCCGGCGTTGCCACGGGGCAGTACGCGCCCCAGTGCCCCACCTTCGGCTTTACGTGCACGTACGTGCACTGCCCGCCGATGGCGATCGAGACCCGGGGGCTCAGCTGCCCCACCCTGGGCTTTACCTGCACCTACGTGCACTGCCCGCCCAGGGCGGCGACGGTCGTGACCCAGGGGCTCGGCTGTCCGCAGTCGGTCAGCTGCCCGCCGGAGACCATCGTGACGTGGGGCTACGGCTGCCCGCCCACGAGCACCTGTCCGCCCGTAAGCGGGCACGGCTGCCCGCCGGAGACCATCGTGACGTGGGGCTACGGCTGCCCGCCGACGAGCACGTGCCCGCCGGACACCATCGCGACGCGGGGGCTCGGCTGTCCGCAGTCGATCAGCTGCCCGCCGGAGACCCTCGTGACGCGGGGCTTCGGCTGCCCGCCCACGAGCACCTGTCCGCCCACGGGTGGCTTCGGCTGCCCGCGGACGAGCACCTGCCCGCCCACGTACGCGCCGGGATGCGGCGGGGGTGGGTTGCGCGCGGAGGCCGCCGCGGCCGGGCCGTACACATATCAACCGGGGTGCCACACGTTCGGGTTCACCTGCACGCAGTTCTGCTGACGGACCGCCGGGGCCGCGCACGCGCGCGGTCCCGGCGGTGACGGACGGAGGGCGCGGGGCGGGACGGAATCATGTCGTCACGGGACGGCCGGCTCTACCTTCCCCCTCCCTCCGAGGCTCCCGATCCAGTCTTTCGCACTTCGCACTTCGCACTTCGCACTTTCGCACTTTCGCACTTTCGCACTTTCGCACTTTCGCACTTTCGCACTTTCGCACTTTCGCACTTTCGCACTTTCGCACTTTCGCACTCCCGCACTTCCGCACTCCCGCACTTCCGCACTCCCGCACTCCCGCACTCCCAGACCCCGTGATTCTTTCCACCCGCACGCTCACGCCCTACCTGCTGGACCGCGGCCTGGTCGCGCCGGCGGAGGTGGTGGACGGCGACCTGCTGATCGCCGACATGACGCGCCGCAACCGCAACTTCCGCGTGCGGCGCGGGGCGGGCCGGCCGGGGCTGTTCGTAAAGCAGCCACAGGACTGGGAGCCGCATTCCGCCGAGACGCTGCGGCGCGAGGCCACCTGCTACCTGCTGGCCCGCGACGACGCCGACTTCGCCGCCCTGGGCGAGCTGCTGCCGCGCTTCGTGGACTACGACACGAACAGCAGCGTGCTGGCCCTGGAGCTGCTGCCCAGCGACGAGAGCATGGGCGACTACCACCGGCGGCTGGGCACCTTCCCGACGGAGATCGCCGACCGCGTGGGCACCATGCTGGGCAGCTACCACCGCCACGCGGGCAACCGCACGCGCGACGCCGGGCGCGACGCCGCCTTTCCCCGCGGCATCCCGTGGATCCTGCACGCGGTGCATCACAACCCCGCGCACGTGGGCGCCGTGAGCGGCGGCAACCAGGAGCTCGTCCGCATCCTTACCCGCTACCCCGAGTACGCGCGGGCGCTGGACGGCATCCGCGATGGGTGGCGCCGCGACGCCCTCATCCACGGCGACCTCAAGTGGGAAAACTGCATGGTGCTGCCCCCGGAGACGGAGGACGGGCCGCCGGGAATGCGCATCATCGACTGGGAGATGGCGGACTTCGGCGACCCGTGCTGGGACGTGGGCTCCATCTTCCAGGCGTACCTGTGCTTCTGGATCCTGTCCATCCAGGCCGCCGACACCGCCCCGCCGGAGCGCCTCCCGTCGCTGGCGCAGGTGCCGCTGGAGCGGATGCAGCCCGCCATGCGCACCTTCTGGGAGGCGTACGCGCGGACGCTGGGCGCGGACGAGGCGGAGATGGCGGACCGCCTGCGCCGCAGCGCCCAGTACACGGCCGCGCGGATGATCCAGACGGCGTGGGAGCACACGGCCTACGTCCCCCAGCTGAACGCAAACATCCTCTGCATCATGCAGGTCGCCATGAACATCCTGCTGCGCCCCGACGAGGCCGTGCGCACCCTGCTGGGCATCCAGACGGCGGTGCCCGCGTGAGCCCCGCGGCCGTGCGCGAGCGCACCTCGTCCGCCGTGGACGCGCTGCTCCCCGTCATCCGCGCCGTGGAGATCCTGTCCCCCACCGCCGTCCGGGTCGCCGGCGAGCGGATGGAGCGCGCCCCCGCCACCCCCGCGGACGCCGCGACGGCGGAGTCCGGCGCCGTGCTCCTGCCCCTGCTGACGGAGGCGCTGTACGGGCGAGCGTACGCCCGCCGCCTGGGGTGGCCCGACACGCCGCGCGCCGCGACGGACGACGACCTGCTCCCCCTGCTGACGGCGGCCAACCCCGGCCGCGAGCGGTGGGAGGCGGGGTGGCAGGTCAAGCAGGCCCTGAGCACGGGGCGCGTGGTCGCCGAGCGGTACGGCGCCACCCGCTTCCTGTGGCCGGGCGAGTTCCTGGCGTCGGACGCGCCGGGGACGCCGCCGCGCGCGGGGGTGCGCATCACCGTGTGGCGGCCGCGCGAGTCCGCCACGCTGCAGCCGGGCTTCTACTTCGTCTTTGGCGAGGCGGCGTGGGAGGACGACGTGCCCCTGCTGCGCGTGTACTGGAACGCCACCCCCGCCGGAGCGCCGGCGCTCACCGCCGCCCTGGCGGGGACGCTGAACCGCTGGGGGCTGCCCTTTCGCTACAAGTGCCTGTCCCGCAGCGGGCTGTATCCCCGGACGGATTCCGCCGTGCTGTACGTGGCGCGCCGCTCGTGGCCGCTGGTGCGCGAGCTGGTGGCCCAGGTGCACCGGACGGTGGCCGGCGGGCTGGACGCCGACGTGCCGCTCTTCGCCCGCCGCCTGGCGCGGGGGATGGCGGCCGCGGAGGACCCCGGGACGGGGGAAAGCTTCGGGATGCACCGCTGCCGGCTGGTGGCGGACGGACTGTGGGCGGCGTGGCGCGCCGGGCGGACGGGGACGCGCGAGCGGCTGGCCGCCGTGCGCGACGCCTTTGCCCGCGCGGGCGTGTCGGTCGACCGGCCCTGGCTGAACGCGGGCTCCACGGCGCGCTACGAGATGGAGGGCGCCGATGCCTGACGCGACGCGCGACGGGGCGTTCCTGGAGGCCGCGGCGGGCATCGGCGCCCGGCTGTGCCGCGAGGCGGTGTGGAACGGCGGCCGCTGCAACTGGATG
>DATING010000997.1:0-3165 GCA_035474555.1 Longimicrobium sp.
CGCTCGGACGACTTCGACGCCTTTTTGCACGTGGGGCGGCGGACGGCGGACGGCGCGCTGGAGAACAACCAGACGGACGACGACGGCGGCGGGGGCACGGACGCGCGCATCACGTACACGGCGGACCGCGACGGACCCGTCACCATCCGCGTGAACACGCTGGGCGCGGACGAGACGGGCGACTACACGCTGGAGCTGGAGACGGGCGACGCCGCGCCGTCGCCTTCCACCGAGAACGCGTCGTCCAGCGACGGCGACGGCCCCGCGGGCGGACGGATCGCGCTGCAGCTGGGGCGGCCCGTGCGGGGCGAGCTGGCGGAGGGGGACGGCCTGGTGGACGACGGCTCGTTCCACGACGACTACACCTACCGCGCCCGCCGCGGCGAGCGCCTGGTGATCCGCCTGGAGTCCACCGACTTCGACGCGGTGCTGGCCGTGACGGGGATCGGCGCGGACGGGCCGGAGAACCCGGTGATCGATGACGACGGCGGCGGCGGCACCAACGCCCGCGTGGAGTACACGGCCCAGAGCGACGGCGTGCTGCTCATCCGCGCCAACACGCTGGCCCCGGGCGAGACGGGGCACTACCTCCTCGTCGTCGAGCCCGCCGACCGCGGCGCCGCGGCCCCGGCTTCCGCCGAGCGCGTGGCGGACCGCGCGGCATCGGGTGAATCGGCCATGGGCGGCGGACGGACGGGGCTCGCGGGGCCCCGCACCTCCCCGGGCCTGGCCTTCGCGAGCGGGCCGCGATCGTTGCGGGCGGATCCGCTGGCGGCGCAGTCCACGCGTCCGCTGCGCGCACCGGCCCTGGCCCCGCGCCGGGCAGACCCCCTGCTGTCCCGCCGCGCCACGGCGTGGCTGATGGCGGGCGTGGGCGTGGGGATGATCGTCGCCGGCGCGGCCATCGAGGACACGCCCGCGGAGCCCGTGGGCGCGCTGATCCGCTACACCGGGTACGCGGTGATCGTCTTCGCGCCGTTCAGCGGCGGCGGATGATGAACGGCGGGATGGACTTGTCCCGGGAACATGCGTGGCACCGTCCATCCATCGCGCGGCGAACAGGGAACCTGCCCGCCGCTGGCCGGTACATCGGCCGCCCGCTGGATTTCATCGACGCACGCCCCGTTCATCCGAAGACGAATGATGCGCAGCTCCCTCGCCGTGATCGTCCCGCTCGCCTGCGCCGTGCTCATGGCTGCTTTCCCGCTGCGGGCACAGGGGGTGGGGCTCACGAAATGCTCCTACACGCATCCCGCCGCCCCCTGAACCACGGGTCTGCCCCGCGACGGGACGGACTGCATCCATCACCCCCCCGAATCCACATGAACGCACTCGCACGCGCGGCTGCGCTGGCCGCCGCACTGCTCTTCGCGCTCGCCGCCCCCGCGGCCGCGCAGCATTCCGCCTCGCTCGTTGCGCCGGCGTGGGACGCGCGCCTCACGCCCGCCCCCACGGCGCCCGTCCCGGCGGCGGAGATCCGCTCGGCGGCCCTCCCCGGCCGCGTGCAGGGCGCGGGGCTGCTCCTGCTGGGCGCGGGACTGATGTACGTCACCAAGCAGATGGAGGGCGAGGACGGGGAGAGTGGCGTCCCGTTCCTCCCCCTGCTCTCCGGCACCATGGGCGCACTGACGTTCTGGTACGGCGCCTACAAGCTCTCGGGGCGGGATTGATGACGATGCGCATCCCCATTTTCCTGTCCCGCCTCGCCCTCGCCGCCGCGCTACTGATGGGCGCGGCGGCCGCGGCGCCCGCACCGGTACACGCGCAGGACATCACCGTGTGCGTGGAGCAGGTGGTGCCGAACGGGTACGCCGTGGTGGCCGCGGGCAAGGGCGAGCAGTGCCCCAACTACTACGGGTCCAACCCCAACGTCATGACGCTGCGCCTGCCGGGGGACACCGTGTCCGTCTGCAGCGCGTACACGCAGAGCCTGTCCGGCTACGTGGTGACGGCGCGGGGCAAGCGCGAGAGCTGCCCCAACTACTACGGTTCCCAGCCCAACAGCGCGTCGTACCGCCGCCTTCCGCAACCGTACACGCCGCCGCCCCCTCCGCCGCCGCCCACCGCCCCGGAGGCGGGGGACGCCATGCCGTGGCTGGACGAGTACAGCCGCTACGTCGTCCGGCAGCTGCGCGCGGCGGAAGCCCGGCTGCGCCTGGACGAGCCCACACACGAACCCTGGGTGGGCGTCACGGGGACGGGGAACAGCGTCGCCCTGGGCTTCGAGATGGAGGAGGGGGTGCGGCACACGCTGGTGGCAGTCTGCGACCAGGACTGCTCGGCCATCGCCTTTCGAGTGATGGACCCCAACGGCGTTGTGGCCGCGGTCTCCGAGTCAAGCATCCAGGCTTTCGTCCGCCTGCCCCCCGCCGTGTCCGGCCGATGGACCGTGGAGGCGTCCGTCCAGGCCTGCTCGGTGGCCACCTGCCGCTTTGGTGTGGGGATCTACGAGACGCCGCAGGAATCCGCCGCGCCTCCGCCGCGTCCGCCCGTGCAGGACGCGCCCGCGCGTCCCCGGCCCACCCGCCCCCGTCCCCGGCCCTGAGCGATGAGCATCCTTTCCATTCGCCTGCTCGGCGCCGCCGCCCTCGCGCTCTGCGCGGCTGCGCCCCTCGCCGCCCAGGGGCACGCCCGCGCCCTGCCCGCGTGCATCCAGGAAGCCTCCGCCTCCGCCCCCCCGGAGCTGGTGCGCTACGGGTGCGCGGGGGGCCCGCGGGAACGGGCGGTGCGCTTTTCCGTGTCCCTCCCGGACGGCTGGCAGGTCGCCTGGCAGGACACGGCGGACCTGGTGCTGACGGCGGAGGACGGTGACAACATCATCTGGGTGGTGGGCGGCGACCAGCTCCCGGACCCGGTGAACCGGGCCGACACCGCCGCGTTCTGGACCACCGCCACGCAGCGGCTGCTGGGACGCGAGGCGTCCGCCGCCGAGGTGGAGGCGTTTCGCGACGCCAGCAACGGCCGCATCGCATCCGCCCGTGCGCGGATCACGCACGCGGTGCTGGCGGACAGCGCGCTGCGGGCCGAGGTGATGGGCCTGTCGACGGCGAGCGGCGCAGGGCCCGCGCCCAGCCAGGAGGCGGGGGTGCGCGCCCTGGCCGGCGAGCCGGCCGGCTACCTGTCGGAGGTGATGGTGGCGGGCGGGCGGGAGTGGCGCATGATCTC
>DATING010000998.1:0-2099 GCA_035474555.1 Longimicrobium sp.
TGCATCACCAACTACGTGGCAATGGACGTCACGGCCAACGCGCTGCTGGCCATCGGCGCGTCGCCGGCCATGGTGCACGCCAACGAGGAGGTGGAGGACTTCGTCGGCATCTCCTCCGCCCTGGTGATCAACATCGGCACGCTGTCGCCGGCGTGGGTAGCGGCCATGGAGCGCGCGGCAGACCGGGCCGTGGTGCTGGGAAAGCCGTGGGTGCTCGATCCCGTGGGCGCCGGCGCCACGGCCTACCGCACGGGGGTGGCCCGGGACCTGGCCGGCCGCAAGCCCAGCGTGGTGCGCGGCAACGCGTCGGAGATCCTCAGCCTGGCGGGCGAGGTGGGCGGCACGAAGGGTGTGGACAGCACGCGCACCGCGGACGAGGCCAGCGGCATCGCGCGGGAGCTGGCGCGGGGCCTGGGCTGCGTGGTGGCGGTGACGGGGGAGGTGGATTACGTGACGGACGGCGTGCGGACGCTGGCCGTGCACCACGGGCACGAGATGATGACGCGCGTCACGGCGCTGGGATGCGCCCTGACGGGCGTGACGGGCGCGTTCCTGGCCGTGGAGCCGGACCCGCTGCTGGCGTCCGCTTACGCGCTGGCCATCTTCGGCCTGGCGGGGGAGATGGCGGCGTCGGGCGCCATTGGGCCCGGGACGCTGCGCACGCGGCTGCTGGATGCGCTGTACGTGCTGGATACCATCCCGCAGTCGGAGATCCGCATCCAGGAGGTGTGACCGGACGGAGGACGGCGGTGGATGACGGGCGAGGTCCGGACGCGCGTCCGTGGAATCTCCCCATGCAGGATCATCCATCTCCCGGCGGTGCGGGAAACGGAGGGCGGGCAGATTGGTTCCGTGCAGGGCGATGGACGGTCCGCGCCCCGCACGAGAAGCCGCCCTCGCGGAGAAGCTCCCGGCACGCCGGGCTCCCCAGCCCGCACCACGCAGACCGCAGCCGGGCAACCGCTGGACGTCCCCGCGCGCCATCCCGCGGGCGAATGCACGTCGCAGCGTGATCCGCATCGCTCCCCCGGCCGGGCCGGTACGCCACCGGTCCCGAATCCGCGCCACGGCTCACCCACGCGACCGGCCCCGGACCTCCGTCCGGGGCCGGTGTTCGTTGGTGCCCGCGCGCGAAACTTGCGCATCCGCGGGTGACCACGCCGTCCCCATTGCGCATCCCCGCTCGCCCCCCGGTACCATGACGCCGACCTACGCGGAAACCATCAATCCACTCGCCGGTCTGCACGTCGTGACGTCCGATCCGGAGGAGATCGAGGCGTCGGCGCGCGCGGCCGAGACGTCGCTGCGGGCGTATCCGTACTACCGCGAGCGGTTCGGCGACCGGGCGCGGATGTTCGGCGCGAGTGACGGCGCGTGGCTGGTGACGCTGTGCCAAGGCGAGCGCGACTACGTGCGGCGGCAGGTGCTGTGGCTGGGCACGCTGCTGTCGGCGCGCGGGGTGCCGCGCTGGCTGCTGGAGCGCCACCTGGAGATCCTGCACCGCGAGCTGCTGGGCCTGACGCTCAACGTGGACCGCTGCCAGCCGCTGCTGGAGGCCGCGCTCTTTCTCCGCGCCCTGCGCCGCGAGCAGGTGACGGAGCGCGAGTTCGCGAGGCTTTCCGCGGCGTTTGACGAGCGCGTGGGGCCGGAGTGGGCGGCGCGGCTGCCGGGGATGGGCTCCATCCTGGTTTCCGCCGTCGCGGACGAGGCGGCGGGGATCGCCCGGGCGGTGGAGAGCATCGCCGGGTGGGCGGAGGACCCGTCCCTCTTCCCGGAGCCCTGGATCGCCGCCGTCCGCCGCACCCTCGCCGATGCGCGGAGCGTGGTGCTCCCGCCCCCGGACGGGCTGGGTTGATGGATCGGAGCGCCGGGGTGGGCATCCGGCCATGGGCCCGGCATCGAGACCCGGCACAATTCTCATCCTGGGCCGAGCATTAGCGAGGGTGCCGGCCTCCAGCCCCGGCGAATGAATTCGCGGCACCGAAAACGTGATGTCGGCCTTCGCCCAATGCCGCTTACTTAGACCCATCCGGCACCCTCAATGTGACGGTGGGTGCTTCGACCGTGCGGCATTGGTCCTCGCGGCGCCGAACTGGATA
>DATING010000999.1:0-3472 GCA_035474555.1 Longimicrobium sp.
CTGCATCCGCGCGGGATGGCGCCGCGCATCGCCAACCTGGCGGAGTGGCGCGGGCACGTGCTGCACCGCCTGCGCCGCGACGCCGAGCAGGGCGCCGACCCCGTGCTCGCCGCCCTGCACGACGAGCTGCGCGCGTACCCGGCGGCGGGCCTGCACCGCGCGCCGGAGCCGGGCGCCGCGCCGGCCGTGGCCATCCCCCTGCGCCTGGTGACGGAGCACGGCACGCTCTCGTTCCTCAGCACCACGACGGTGTTCGGCACGGCCGTTGACCTCGCCGCCGCCGAGCTGGCCATCGAGTCCTTTCTCCCCGCCGACGAGCAGACGGCGGATGCCCTGCGGCGGATGGCTGCGGAGGGAGCGGGGCAGGCTGCGGGTTGACCGTCGGATGGGGGCAACCGGCGTGATGCCGGTCCCGGCGCGCCCGGTCGCCCCCGAAGCGAGCGAATGAATTCGCGGCTACAACATCACACTGTCGGCCTCCGCCGACACCACGCGCGCGGGAGAGCCCCTGCGCCGACGCGAGGTGTGCCATCCGGCTGGGGCTGGGGTGTATACCCTCTCCCACGCAGTTTGTGGGAGAGGGTGGGTGAGGTTTACGAACCCGGGTGAGGGCCTCCGGTAGGGCGAGGGGAGCGAATGAATTCGCGGCGTCGCGGCTACAACATCACACTGTCGGCCTCCGCCGACACCACTGCACGACCAAGCGGAATGCCTTGCCGGTGGCGTGGCACTGTCCCGTGACGGACAGTCCGCGCAGGCGGACTTCGTGTGGTTGTTGCAGCGAATTCATTCGCCCGGGTGGATCGTCGCTGCCGCGATTGAACTTGACCGATCCCGGCTGGATGCCCGCTGCCCCGCGTGGCACTGTCCCGTGACGTACAGTCCGCGAAGGCGGACTTCGTGTGTTTGTTGCAGCGAATTCATTCGCCCGGCTGGAGGCTGGCTCCCGTCCTTATCCGATGCCCGGCTGGAGGTGTGGACAGGCCGGGCCGAGGGGTTGTAAATCCGCGCCCGGTATGGCAGTTTGGTATCAGGCGAAGAAGATCGGCACCAAGGCACGCGCCGCATGTTGACGTGCGGTGTATGATCGATCGATCCGAGCCGTCGGCCGCACCCGCGCCCGGCGGCTCGCGTTTACGCCGGTTCCCGAGCTTTCATCCCCGCATATCACGGCAGTCGGCCCATGAGCACGAGCGAAGCCACCCACGTCACCGCCAGCTACCACCCCGCCGAAGTCGAGCGGAAGTGGCAGCAGCGCTGGGAAGAGCAGGGCATCAACCAGTGGACCGCCGATGAGCTGCGGTCCGCCGAAAAGCCCTTCTACAACCTGATGATGTTCCCCTACCCGTCGGCCGAGGGGCTGCACGTGGGGAACATCTACGCCTTTACGGGCGCCGACATCCACGGCCGCTTCAAGCGCCTGCAGGGCTACCAGGTGTTCGAGCCCATCGGCTTCGACGCGTTCGGCATCCATTCCGAGAACTTCGCGCTCAAGCAGGGCATCCATCCCATGGAGCTCATCCCCCGCAACGTGGAGCGCTTTACGCGCCAGCTGCGGCGGGTGGGGCTCATGTACGACTGGAGCCACACCGTCGACACCACCGCGCCCGAGTACTACAAGTGGACGCAGTGGATCTTCCTGCAGCTGTACAAGGCCGGCCTGGCGGAAAAGAAGGAGGCACCCGTCAACTGGTGCCCCAGTTGCCAGACGGTGCTGGCCAACGAGCAGGTGGTGGGCGGGCTGTGCGAGCGGTGCGACACGCCCGTGGAAATGCGCTTCCTGTCGCAGTGGTTCTTCAAGATCACGGACTTCGCCGGGCGGCTGCTGGAGAACCTGAAGACGCTGGACTGGTCCGACACCACCCGCAAGGCGCAGGAGAACTGGATCGGCCGCAGCGAGGGCGCCGAGCTGCAGTTCCCCATCGCCCGGGCCAAGGTGGCGGATGACCGTCACGCGTCCGCGGCGATCGAGGCGGAAAAGCCCGTGATCCGCGTCTTCACCACGCGGCCGGACACCGTGTTCGGGGCCACGTACATGGTGCTGGCCCCCGAGCACACGCTGGTGGACCGTATCACCACGGACGCGCAGCGCGAGGCCGTGGACGCGTACCGCAAGCAGGCCTCGTCGCAGGACCTGGTTACGCGCAAAAAGACGGACAAGACCAAGACGGGCGTGTGGACGGGCGGGTTTGCCGTGAACCCGGCGACGAAGCAGGACGTCCCCGTCTGGATCGCCGACTACGTGCTGATGGAGTACGGCACGGGCGCCATCATGGCCGTGCCCGGGCACGACGAGCGCGACTTCGAGTTCGCCACGCAGTTCGAGCTGCCCATCGTGCGCGTGGTCGCGCCGGAGGGCGAAGGGGCGGATGCGCCGCTGCCCGAGGCCTACACGGGCCCCGGCGTGCTGGTGAACAGCGGCGAGTTCGACGGGCTGGGCGTGGACGAGGGCAAGTCCCGCGTCACGGAGTGGCTGGCGGGGATGGGGCTGGGCGAAAAGCGGATCAACTACCGCCTGCACGACTGGACCATCAGCCGGCAGCGCTACTGGGGTCCGCCCATCCCCATCCTGTACTGCGACGACTGCGGCGTGGTCCCCGTGCCCGAGGACCAGCTGCCCGTTGTGCTGCCGCTCATCGAGGACTTCAAGCCGGACGCGTCGGGGGTCTCGCCGCTGGCGCGGCACGAGGAGTGGTACCTGACGGACTGCCCGACGTGCGGGGGGCGCGCGCGCCGCGAAACGGACGTGAGCGACACGTTCCTGGACAGCGCCTGGTACTTCCTGCGCTACCCGTGCACGGACTTCGACCAGGTGCCGTTCGACCCGGCGATCGTGAAGCGGTGGCTGCCCGTGAACAGCTACATCGGCGGCAACGAGCACGCCGTGCTGCACCTGCTGTACGCGCGCTTCGTCACCATGGCCCTGCACGACATGGGGCACATCGATTTCGAGGAGCCGTTCACCCGCTTCCGGGCGCACGGGCTCATCGTCAAGGACGGGGCGAAGATGTCCAAGTCCAAGGGCAACGTCATCGTCCCCGACGAGTACATCGCGGAGTGGGGCGCCGACACCATGCGCCTGTACCTGATGTTCATCGGCCCGTACCAGGAAGGCGGCGACTTCCGCGAGGCCGGCATCACCGGGCCGTACAACTTCCTCACGCGGCTGTGGGATTCGGTCCTGTCGTCCAAGGACCGGCCGATGGAGGCGCAGGTCGAGCAGAAGCTGCACGCCACCATCAAGAAAGTGGGCGAGGACCTGGAGGTGCTCAGCTACAACACGGCCATCGCGGCCATGATGGAGTACCTGAACGTGGTCCGTGCCGGCGGCCGCACCCCCGAGCGCGCCGCGGTGGAGCCGCTGGTGCGCCTCGTTTCCCCCTTCGCGCCGCACATGGCCGAGGAGCTCTGGGAGCGGCTGGGCCACGCCGAGTCCATCTTCGTCGAAGCCCGCTGGCCGTCGTTCGACGCG
>DATING010001000.1:0-2154 GCA_035474555.1 Longimicrobium sp.
GCCTCGAACTGCTCGGCCTGCCGCACCTGCGCCTCGGCCAGCTGCAGGTTGGCCTCCTGGATGCGCACCAGCCGCTCGGACAGCTGCGCCGCCAGGTAGGCGTCCAGCGTCTGCAGGGTCACGTCCAGCTCCGCCCCCGCCACCTCGGCCGTGGCCGCGTCGCGCAGGTTGGCGGCGGCGCGGGTGGCGTTGCGCACGCGGCCGCCCTGGAACAGCGGCACGCTGAGCGTGGCGTTGGTGTTGTACGTGTTGGGCTGGTTGAAGATCTGCCCCACCGCCTGGGCGCGGGCGTTCTCGTAGGTGTGGCTGAAGGTGCTGTTCAGCCGCACGCTGGGCATGCCGGCCGCGCGGGCGCTGCCCACCGCGGCGGTGGCGGCGTCCAGCCGGCGCGCGGCCAGGCCCACCTCTTCGCCGCCGCGCGCCAGCTCCAGGGCGCGGCCCAGCGGCAGGTCCAGCGAGTCGGCGGTCTGCGCGCCGAGGGGCGCGGCGGCCAGGGACAGGACGAACGCGGCCCCGCGGAGCGCGCGGCCGGGTGCATGCGAACGGGCCCGCGAGGGGCGGATGATCTGCATCAAGAGAACCAGGACTCCGGTGCCCGCTTGGGACGGGCGGGTGCTGCGACAAGGCGGCGCGGCTGGGCGGGATGCGAAGCCGGGAAGCCTGCTAATTTAGCCGCAGCTACGGATGTGTTCAACCCGTATCCCTTGCGGCCTAAAGCTTTGACACGGCGCCGGACGGGAGCGTTGGGCCGGGCGGATGAGATTTGGATGAAGGCGCTGCCGCGGAAGCGGGGCCGTACCCGTTCTCCCGCGGTCAGCACCGGTGTGCGCGGGAGCGCCGCCGGACGTCAGGGTTCCGTCAGTAGCAGTGGATGGGCGGGCACGCGGTGCAAGCCCCGGTCTGGCCCCAGCAGGTGCCTTCGCCCGGCGTCTCGCGCGCCTCGTTCGCCTTGATCGTTCCCAGGGTATCGGGTGTGGCCGCCGTCTCGAACGACTCGATCTGCACGTCGTCCAGCTTGAGCTTGCGCTTGGCCATGGTGCACTCCTTCTCTCTCACGCGTGAACAGGTTCACAGCGGCGACGGGTACGGCCCGCACTCAATCTTTCGTCGCCAAAGACGTGCCATTAGAACGACAGTGCGTGGTGCGCCGCGCTGCCGGGGAAAGAAATGTTTGCTTGTCCTGATTCGCGGTTTGGACGAGCATACAGCGTTGGTTCATCTGGATTGCCGTCACTTCATCGGAGGCCATCATCATGAAGAAGCTCAAGCTGGATCTGGAGGCGCTCGAGGTGGACACGTTCGATCCCGCGACGCCGGACGAGGGCGATGGGACCGTGTTCGGCGAGCAGATCGGCGTGACCGCGTGGTTCAGCTGCGCCCACGGGACCTGCCTTTCGTGCCAGGCCAGCTGCCGCGGCACGTGCGGCGCCTCGTGCTTCGTGACGTGCCAGCTCAGCTGCTTCCGGACCTGCGGCCAAGCCACGTGCGGGGCCCACACCTGCCAGTTCAGCTGCCTGACGTGCTTTACCTGTGGCCCCACGTGCGTCCCGCAGCTCTGCGGCGCTCCGTCGGCGTTCGCGATCTGTCCCTGACGGTTCGACGGATCAGACGAGGAAGCGCGGGGCCGGTGATCGTTGCCGGCCCCGTTTCCGTACCTCTGGTGCAATCCCCCAATCCCCGCCCCACTTGCCGCCAGGGCTTCGCGGGAATACCGTGCGCATGCCGCCCTTCGGCGCTTGCTCGTTCTTGCCCTTCTCTCCCGCCGCCCGTGCGCATCGGCGCACGTCGTCCCACATCATCCGGACAAGTCTCATCCGCTCGACCCGAACGGCCCGCGCGCCGCGCGGCAGACCGGTGGCATCCTGCCCCCGGCTACAATCCTTCCGGCTTCATCCGAATCCTACACGGAGACACCATGCGCACCCCCAGCACCCGGTCCATCAAGCAGCTCACCAACCCCGCGGCCCACGACGAGACGGCCCTGTACGCCGGGTACATCCAGAACGGCCTGCCGCACACCAGTACGCCGCGGAACGTCGCCATCGTGGGCGCGGGCGTGGCGGGGCTCGTGGCCGCGTCGCTGCTGGCGCAGGCGGGGAACACGGTCACCATCTACGAGGCGTCCAGCCGCATCGGCGGGCGCATCATGACCAC
>DATING010001001.1:0-7999 GCA_035474555.1 Longimicrobium sp.
TGATCCGGCACCGGCTGGTGAAGGACATCATCCGCGCGTACGACGCCGCCAGCGGCGCCGACCGCGAGGACACGCCGCGGGAGGGCTGATGCCCACCGCCGGGGAGCGCGGCTTTCCCGAACGCCGCGCCACGCCGCGCGAGCCGGCCGCGCCCGTGGTCCGCTCGCGGGGCGCGGCCGTGCTGCACCACCTGCTGCGCCTGGGGCTCCTCCTGGGCGTGGCGGTCGGCGTGTACCTGTTCTTTCCCGGCGCGCAGACGGCGGACGTCCCCGTGCTGGAGCGGGGCGTGGTAGCGCGCGAGGACGTGATCGCGGAGGTGGGCTTCAGCGTTCCCAAGACGCCGGAGGCGCTGCGCGGCGAGCGGGAAGAGGCCGTGCGCGGCGTGCCCCCCGTGTTCGAGTACCGCCCGGCCGCCGGCGACAGCGTGGTGGGCGGGGTGCGGTCGTTCTTCGCGGCCGTGGACGCCGTCCTGGTGTCCCTGCCGCCGGAGCGCGCGGGCGAGGCCATCCGCGGGGCGCTGGACGCGGCCCGCATCCCCAGCACGCGGGGCACGCTGCAGGTGCTGGCGGACCCGGCCGCGCGGCAGCAGCTGCGGACGGCGGCGGAGGCGGCCGTGCGCGACCTGTTTCCCCGCGGCGTGGCGGCGGCATCGCCGGCGCGGACGGGGGTGTCGGCCGTGCGGGTGCGCGGGATTCCCGGGGGCGAGCGGCTGCTGGCGGCAGACTCGCTGTTCACGGCGGACCAGTTCTACACGGCGGCACAGGAACGGCTGCCGGCGGACGCGGGGGCGGACGCGGCGGACCTGCAGCGCGTGCTGCTCATCCGCTACTTTCGCCCCTCGCTGGCGGAGAACCCGGCGCTGACGGCGGAGGCGCGGGCGCGCGCGGCGGCGGCCGTGGACAGCGTGCAGGAGCGCATCCTGGCGGGGCAGCGCATCGTGGGCGCGCGCGAGCAGGTGACGGACCGCGAGGTGGAGCGGCTGCGCGCGTACCAGGCCGCGCTCCAGGACCGGCGGGTGGACAGCCCCGGCGCCCGCGCGGCGCTGCGCGTGGTGGGCGCGGTCCTGTTCAACACGCTGCTGCTGCTGATCGTGGGCGCCCTGCTGCGCTTCGTTCGCCCCAGCATCTACGAGGACGACCGCTCGGTCCTCTTCATGGGCTTCCTGGTGCTGGCCGTGGCGGCCATCGCGTCGCCCATCGGCCGCTTCGGGCTGCCGCCGGAGCTCATCCCCATCCCCTTCGCCGTGCTGCTGGCCGCCGTGCTGTGGGGCGGGCGATTGGCGCTCGTCCTGGCCCTGGTGCTGGCGCTGCTCCTGGGCGGGCAGCAGCCGTTCGTGGGGTTGACGGTGCCCTTCGAGGCGGCCGTGGGGGGCGCGGCGGCGGCGTTCGGGCTGCGGATGGCGCAGCGGCGCCTGCAGGCGTGGGGGCTCATCGTCCTCATCGCCCTGGCGTACGCGGGGGCCGTGCTGGCCGTGGGGCTGATGCGGGCGCGGGGGATGGGGGAGATCGGCTGGTCCATCGGCTGGGGCGCCGTGAACGCCGTGGCGAGCACGCTGCTGGCCATCGGCTTCCTTCCCCTGGCGGAGTGGTTCACGCGCGTGACGACCAACCAGACGCTGATGGAGCTGGCGGATCCCAAGCATCCGCTGCTGCAGCGGCTGTCGCTGGAGGCACCGGGGACGTACGCGCACACCATCTCCGTGGCCAACCTGGCGGAGGCGGTGTGCAACGCCATCGGGGCCAACGCGCTGCTGGCGCGTGTGGGCGTGTACTACCACGACGTGGGGAAGATCAGCAAGCCGCTGTACTTCATCGAGAACCAGCCGCGGGGCCGCAATCCCCACGACAAGCTCAAGCCGGCCATGAGCGCCGCCGTGGTGCGCAGCCACGTGGTGGAGGGGCTTCGCCTGGCCACGGAGTACCGGCTGCCGCAGGCGGTAAAGGACTTCATCGCGCAGCACCACGGCACGCAGCCCATCTCGTTCTTCCTGGACCAGGCGCGGGCGGCGGACCCGGAGGCGCGCATCAACCCGGCGGAGTTCGCGTACGGGGGCCCGCGCCCGCAGACGCGCGAGACGGCCGTGGTGATGATCGCGGACAGCGTGGAAAGCGCCGCGCGGGTGCTGCAGGACCCGTCGCCGCCGCGCATCCGCGAGCTGGTGGACCGCATCGTGGAGGGCAAGATCGGGGCGGGGCAGCTGGACGAAAGCCCGCTGACGCTGCGGGAGATCAACGTCGCCAAGGAAATTCTCGCCAAGGTGCTGAGCGGCATGTATCATCAGCGCCTCGATTACCCGGCCGCGCTGGCGGCGGGCGGGAACGGCGGGAGCGGGAACGGAGGCGGCGCGAACGGCGGATCGGCCGCGTCTCCCGTCCTGCCGCCCGCGGCAGCGCCCGTCGCGTCCGCGGCAGCAACGCCCGTGCATGAGGGAGAGCCCGTGCGGCAGGGGGTGGGGAATGGATGAGCTGGACGTGATGGTGAGCGTGGGCGAGGGCGCGACGCCGCCGGTGGACCCGGAGCGGGTGGAGGCGGCCGTGCGCCACGTGCTGCGGGCGGAGGGGGTGGAGGCGGCGGAGATCTCCATCGCGCTCGTCTCGGACGGGGAGATCGCGGCGCTCAACGAGCAGTACCTGTCGCACGAGGGCCCCACGGACGTCATTTCCTTTCACCTGCACGACGCGGGCGAGCCTCCCCTGGGCGACGTGTACGTGGGGGTGGAGCAGGCGGCGCGGCAGGCGGGGGGCTTTGGCGCGGCGGCGGACGAGGAGGTGCTGCGGCTGGCCGTCCACGGCACCCTGCACGTGCTGGGCTACGCGCACCCCGAGGGCGACGACCGCGCCGCGTCGCCCATGTTCGCGCGGCAGGAGCTTCTCCTGCGCGAGTTCCTTTCCGGCGGCACCGCGTGACGGCCGTGGCCTTCCGTCTCCGCTTCTCCCCCTCCGTCCGCGCATGACGATGGTCGCCGAGAACGACGACGATCTGAGCCCCAGCGAGCGTCTTCGCTACCTGCTGGACGAGGGCGACGACGACGGGATGCGCGCGTTCCTGGACGAGTTCTCGCACGGCTCCGACCTGGCGGACCTGCTGGAGGAGCTGGACGACGACGACCGGGTGCGCGTGCTGGGCGTGCTGGCGCCGGAGGACCCCGCGATGGCCGCCGAGGCGCTCGCGGAGATGGAGCCGGAGGAGCACCCCGAGGACTCGCTGGCGGCGCTGCACCCGGACCAGATCGCCGCCGTCGTGGCCGAGCTGTCGGACGACGACGCGGCGGACATGATCGGCGAGCTGGACCCGGAGGATCGCGACCGCGTGCTCTCCGCCCTGTCGCACGAGGACGCGGGCGACATCCGCGACCTGATGGCGTACGACGAGGAGTCGGCCGGCGGCATCATGACGGCCGAGCTGGTGGTCGTTTCCGTGGAGATGACGGCGGCCCAGGCCATCGACGAGGTGCGGCGGCAGGCGCACGAGGTGGAGGAGTTCTACGGCGTCGTCTTCGTGGTCGATTCCGAAAACGTGCTGCTGGGCACCGTCTCGCTGCAGTCGCTGGTGACCTCCGCGCCCGAGACGCGGCTGATGGACCTCCGCGAGGACCCCATCGCGGTCGTGCTGCCGGAGACGGACCAGGAAGAGGTGGGCCGCGTGGTCAGCCGCTACAACCTGACCATCATTCCCGTGGTGGATTCGCACGGGCGGCTGCTGGGCGGCGTGACCTTTGACGACGTGATCGACGTCATCGAGGCGGAGACGACGGAGGACATCCTCAAGTTCGTCGGCGTCTCCGGCGAGGAGGAGATCCGCGGTGGATGGTGGGACGCGGTGCGCTCGCGGCTCCCGTGGCTGCTGGTGAACCTGTGCACGGCCGCGGCGGGCGCCATGGTCGTGTACCTGTTCGAGCCCGCCATCCAGCAGCTCACCTTTCTGGCCGTGCTCATGCCCATGGTGGCCGGGCTGGGCGGCAACAGCGGCACGCAGGCGCTGGCCATCACCATCCGCCGCCTGGCCCTGTCGCGCGGCGAGACCACGGAGCAGCGCTGGAGCATCGTGGGCAAGGAGTTCCTGGTGGGGCTGGGCAACGGGCTCGTCATCGGGCTCATCGTGAGCGTGGCGGCGGCGCTCGTCACGGGCGAGCCGCGCGTGGGCTACGTGGTGATGCTCGCCATGTGGATGAACCTGACGGTGGGCAGCTTCGCCGGCGCCTTCGTGCCGACGGTGCTGGAGCGGCTCAAGGTGGACCCCGCCGTGGCGTCGTCCATCTTCGTGACGGCGTTCACGGACATGTGCGGATTCTTTCTCCTGCTCGGCCTCGCGACGCGCTTCCTGATGTAGGGGGGGCCGGGCCTCGGCTGCACGGAAGAAAAGCGATTCCGCAGCCGGCCTTCCGGGGCGGAGCCCGTCCGAGGCGGGCTTTTACGGCCGCCGCTCCGCGGGCGCCCTCACCCCCCGGCCCCCTCTCCCGCAAACTGCGCGGGAGAGGGGGAGACCTTCATCTTCCCGATGCAGGCCTTCCCGCAGGGGATGAATCCGCAGGGCAGCCGCATGCGGGTCGCCGCTGATCATCCAACAGGCGTACTGGCTTGAAGTTGCGCTCGATTGAGTCTCTCTCGTACGCGCCATCGCGTCCAGACTGTAAATAGTCCAACAGCTGTTGGACTATTTACAGTCCGCACAAAAAGCCCCCTCTCCCGAACGTCGGAAGAGGGAGCTTTGGCGCGGATGGCGATGCGTCAGGGCCCGGCCGCCGTCCAGCGCCGCGCGGGTGCGAGGGCGCTCCGCCGCGGGTCCGCGAGCGCGTGGCGGGGTGCCGTGGGCTCACGCACGGCGGTGGAGGCCTGGGGAGGCACCGGCGGCGGCACCTGCGCGGGCGTGGAGTCGCCAGCGGTGGTATCGGGCTGGGGCGGCACGACGCGCGTGCCGGCGGGCACCTCCGGGCGCACCTGCGACGGCAGCGTATCGGTCGGCCCGGCGCTGGGGACGGCGAGCGGCACGGTGGTATCGGCCGGGGGCGGGTCGCCGGGGAGGAAGCGGGCGAAGACGCGCGGATCCATGAAGATGCGCCCCGTGACCCGCACCATCGCGGCGTCGGGCGCCGCGCCCCCGCCCGCGACGGCGCGCGAGACGGAGAGCGTGATCTCGAACGGCACCTTCGCGCGGCCGCGGGCGAACGCCTGCAGCGACGAGTAGCGCGCGCCCACGCCCAGCGCGTGCAGGGACCCGCCGGTCCGCCACTCCATCGGCGAGTACGCCAGCCCCTCCGGGCCGCCCGAATACTCCGTGCGGCGCTGTGCCAGCAGCGCGTATTCGCCCGAGAAGGAGATCTCGTCCGTCAGCCGCCACCGCGGGGTGATGGAGGCCGCGAGCCGCGGCCCCGGCGCGCTCCGCACGATGCGCTTGGTGCTGTCCGCGGGAAAGGGATCCTCCGCGGAGAACGCCAGGCGCGGCACGTCCGTGGGGAACAGCACGTCCAGGCTGGCGGACGTGCTCACGTACCACCGGCTGGAGATGAACACGTCGTTCAGCACGTCCACGCCCGCGCCAAAGTGCCCGCCGCGCGGCGGGATCTCGCTGAAGAAGCGCGTGCCGCTGCGCCCCGTGGGCAGGCGCACGCGCGCGCCGACGCTCGACCGCAGCGAGAGTCCCGTCACGCTGTCGGGAAACGGCCATCCCGCCGGGCCCCGGCGCAGCAGGAAGCGCGCGCCCAGCTGCAGGTCGCCCAGGTGGTACGGGCGCCGTGCGGAGGCGAGGCCGAACCCCCGGACCTCCGATTCCGTCAGCTGGGCGCTGGTCGCCTCGTTGGCCAGCAGATCGGCCACGGTGACGGCGTTCCCCGGCAGCACCAGCGTGTCCGCGGGGTTGATGGCGCGCAGCCGCGCCTGCAGCTCGACCGCCGCCGGCGTGCCCGCCACCGGCAGCAGCAGCCCGCCGCCCAGGTCGCCGAAGCCGATGTCGCCCAGGACCGCCGCGTTGGCGGTGCGGTTGGGGTTGAGCCCCAGCGTGCCGCCCGTGAGGTACGGCCCGGAGACGGAGGTGCCGCGCCGCTCGATGGGGATCAGCAGCGAGACCGTCAGCCGGCTGGACAGGCCGTAGCGGAGGGTGAGGGGCACCGTCCGCTCGTCGCCCGTGAGGCGCAGGGCCAGGCTACCCACCGCGAGCGACGCCGGGAGGGGGCTCGTTGCCGGGTCCGGATCGGTGGTGCCGGCGAACAGGTCGGCCAGCCGCGCGCGGGTGACGGCCTCGGCGGGGCCCGTGACGCGCTCCGTGGCGGATTGCAGCAGGCGGTTGAACTCCGCGCCCAGCGGCGCGTCGCCAAAGCCCAGGCGCGAGTCGTAATTGGAGAAAAGGCCTCCGCCGCTCAGCTCCAGCAGGCCGCGCGGCAGCACCCACGCCTCGGCCTCCTGGGCCAGGGCGCGCGCGGGGGCGGCCGTGGCGGCGAGAACCAGCAGGGCACGGGCGGCCCGGGACGACAGCTTCATCCGCCGAGGTTTCGAGGAGAGTGGACGCAGTGCATGGAATGCCGCTCGTACGGCGGCTGACGCTAGCGCGCGCACGAGGCCCTGTCAAACGCGGAGCGGGGGAAACGGATGCCTTGCGGGGGTTGACGGGGCAGGGCTCCGCCGATACATTCGCGGGGCGTTTGCGGGCCGGTTGGGGCCACGCAGCGTGACGGCGCCGTGGCCAAGTGGTAAGGCAGAGGACTGCAAATCCTCGACCCCCGGTTCGAATCCGGGCGGCGCCTCTGGAAGGTACGCCCGGCGGCTTCCGCGCCCCCAGGGGTTGACGGAACGCCTTTCAAGCGGTACTTTGTGCGGCTCGGTTTTGTGCCACGCCCCGTTCGTCTAGTGGCCTAGGACATAGCCCTCTCAAGGCTAAAACACGGGTTCGATTCCCGTACGGGGTATTTGAAAGTATCTGGAGGGCAAAGGGTCAGGTCCCCGCAGGAAGCAGCCCACTCTCCGGCGCGGGCGCGGGTAACCCCCGGCCCGCGATACGGTCGCTTAGCTCAGCTGGTCCAGAGCGCTCGCTTCACACGCGAGAGGTCATAGGTTCAAATCCTATAGCGACCACTTCTCCGACTTCATGCCTGCCTCGCCGCACTCCCGCGGCGAGGCTTTTTCGTGTCCGCCTCGCTCCCCGGGAGGCGGCAGCCGGGGCTACCGGGGCGGGGCCCAGAACTCCGGCCGGCAGCCGGGAAAGGGCAGGGTGCCTGCCTCGTTGCCGGGGCGGCTGCGCAGGTTGGGCATTTGCTCCGCACCGGGCTGAATGCCCATGAGCGTCGCGCGGCCGGGGCCCACGCCCGTCATCACGCAGAACGCCTGCGGGCGCTGCAGGAGCACGGGGGCCAGGTACAGCACCGACACCCGGTCCATGTAGTCCAGCAGGATGTAGCGCGCGCCGGCCTCGCGGGCGGCCGCCAGCAGGGTGTCGGGATCCGCGTTGAACGGGTAGGTGCGCGACGGGTAGCCGGAGTAGGCCCAGAACAGCGTCGGCTTGCGCGACAGCACGGCGGCATCCGCGGGCAGGGCGCCGTTTAGGCTGCGCGACAGCTGCAGGAAGTCCGTCCACGTGTCCGCCAGGCACACGAACGGCTCGGCCGGGGTGTACGCGGCACGGCAGCGGGCGGCGTTGTCCACCTGCCGGGCGAGCGGCGGAATGGCGGCCAGGACGATCACGCCGACCGCCGCGGCGCCCAGCCACGCCCCGCGCGCCGACCGCGCCGCCAGCAGGCGCACGGGCTCCGCCGCGCAGAGCAGCAGCACTGGCACGGCGGGGAGCAGAAAGCGCTCCGTGGACCACGCCTCCGGCCAGACGAGCACCAGTCCGAGGTACAGCGGCAGCCACAGCTCCGGCACTTCGGGCCGCCGCATCCGCATCCCCCATCCCATCAGCCCCAGCCCCACCACCGCGGAACCCAGCACCGCCGCGGGAAGGCCCAGGCGCACGCCCGTCAGCAGGTAGGGCAGCTGCTCCGTGGTGTATTCCACCGTATTGGCCCCGATGC
>DATING010001002.1:0-8043 GCA_035474555.1 Longimicrobium sp.
AACACGTGGACGTGGGTACCTTCCGGGACCACCTTCTTGCCGGCGGCTGCTCGGAACGCGATTCACTGGCGCGCCGGCCCTGACCCGTTCATCCGGAAGGAAGGAAGACGCCATGAGCAAGCTCCGCCTGGACTTCGACAAGCTGGTGGTCGAGAGCTTCGACACCGCCACGGCCGGGGAGCGGGGCCGCGGCACCGTCCACGGCCACGTCGCCGCCACCGCGCAGTTCGGCTGCTACAACGACAGCCGGTTCGGCGGGCCCTGTGCCCTGAGCGACGACGACCCCACCTGCATGATCAGCTGCGGCTACGAACGGACGCGCTGTCCGCACGGCGGCGGCTGCGTGATCACGCTGCCGTACGACTGAAGAATGACGACAGGCCAGGGGATCGCCCCCTGGCCTGTTCTCCTGGCGCCCCTGCGCGCGCCGGGGCCCTTCGATCGACCCTCGTCCACCCGCCGTACCGGACCCTATGGCGTAACGGTCACGGCGATGGGGGCGGAGCGGCCGAATCCGCCGTCCTTGTCCACGACGGTGATGTGCACCGCGTACGTGCCCGCCCGCGCGTACCGGTAGCTCCCCGTGATCGTCGCCCCGGCGGCAACGGGCGTGAGGACCGTGTACGCGCCGTCGCCCCAGTAGATGCGGTAGCGCCACGGCGCGTCCCCCGCGACATCCGTGAACGTCCCGCGGACGGCAAGTGACCCGCCCGCCGCGAAGCTCGTCGCGCTCGTGGCCTGCGCCGTCACCTGCGGCGCGACGTTGGCGACAGGGATCTCACGCGCGGTGGCGGAGCCGCCGCCGTCCTTGTCCCGCACGCGCAGCCCCACCGTCACAGACCCCTGGTCCGGGCGCGCGGGGCACACCTTCGTCAGTGCAGTACCGTACGCGCCGAATCCGCCGCCGCAGTTGAACGCCACCTGCAGCCCCGCCGCCACATCTCCCGCCGCATCCGACAGCGCCGACGCCGTCAGGGTGAACGGCGTGCCCTCGCGGATGGAAGTCGGAGAGTTGAGCCGAGCCGTCGGCGACACGTTGCCGACCGGGAGCGTGCGCACCACCGTGTCCGCCAATCCGCCCGCGTCCGTCACGATCAGCCGGAGGGTGTAGCTCCCCTGGTCCGCGTACCGGTGGCTGCTGGTCTTCGCGGTGGATACGGAGCCGTCGCCCCACTCCCACCGGTAGCGCATCGCCGACAGCTCCGTGCTGTCCGCCGCCTGGTTGCGGTCCGTGACGTAGGCCGTGCCCGTAACCAGCGCGCCTTCCGCCGCCGACACGGGCGTCCCCGTGATGGCGGCCGCGGGCGCCACGTTTCGCTCCACGACTACGGTGGCGGTGGCGGTGTCCGGCTCGCCCGCGTCCGTCATCACCATCCGAATGGTGTACGTGCCGGCGGAGGGATACGCGTAGCTGAAGGCCTGCGCGCTCGTGGACCCCTCGAAGGTGCCGTCCGCGTCCATGTCCCACGCGTACCGCGCCGGATCGCCGGGCGCCTCGGTGCTGGCTGCCGCGCTGTAGGCGTAGCGGCGGCCGGAGATGCGCGTGGGATAGGGTCCGCCCGCGTGCGCAAAGGGCGGATGGGCGGGCACCACGTCAAACCAGCGGGTGGGGCGCCACGGGGCTTCGTAGCCGTCGGGCCGGCCGATGCCGCTGTTCCCCGCTACGTCGCGCGCATCGTTGACGAAGCGCGCCGTGCTCCACGTGGCGCCGGGGAGCGGCGCGAGCGGCTGCATCCCCCCCGCGGCCGTCCACAGGAACCCGTGCTGGACGCCGGACGCCGTGTAGGACCAGCCCACCACGTCGCCCGCCTCGTTGACCGCCAGCGCCTCGGAGCTGTATCCCCCCAGGGTGCCGAGGTCCTGCATCCCCCCGGCCTCCGTCCAGCGGAACGCACGGTAGTTCAGCGTTCCCACCACCACCCCCGATCCGTTCACGGCGTAGGCACATCCCTCGCGGGTGTCCAGCACCTGGGCGGCCCCGTCCGCCCCCCAGCGCACCGGGCTGCCGTCGCATCCCACGGCGACCCCGCTGTCGTTCAGGGCGTGCGCGCGCAGCATCCCGGGGCCGCTGCCTTCGAGCTCCACCCACCTATCGGCCTGCCACACCACCGCTCCCGCCTCATAGTTGCTGTCGAAGTTGTAGCAGTCGAAGTGCGGGGCGGGCGCGGAGTCATAGCACCATTCCTCCCAGGTCATCAGCACGGCGCCCGCGCCGTTGAACCCCGCCAGCGACGAGTGGTGCTCGGTGGCGGGGCCGAAGTCATGGCCGGGTCCAGGATAGCCCGACACCTGCATTCCACCCTGCGCCAACCAGCGGAACGCGCCGAAGCGTCCATCCGCGTCACGCACGCCCCCCGCCACGGTGCCCGCGTCGTTGATGTAGACGGCGCCTGGCATATCGCCCGGCAGCAACTGCACCTGCCCGTCCGGCGCCCAGACGACGGCGCGGAAGACGCCGTTCGTATCCATCTGGACCATGCCCACCGCCACGCCGCCGTCGTTGATATCGTTCACCCACGCGGCCACGCCCGAGTGCGCCAGCGCTACCTGCCCCCCGTCCCGGGTCCAGCGGTACGGCTGGCCGCCGGCGCCGTTGCCCACGAGGTCGCCCGCCGCGTTCATGCCCGTTACGCCGAACGCGAGCTCCGCGGGCGTCGAGCGCGCACGGACCAGCGACGCGCCGCCGGCACGGGCCTCCTCACGCGTGATCTCGCGCTCGCACGCGGCGAGCACGAGCAGGGCAGCCAGCGCCGTGAGCACGCGCGCGGAGGAGCGGTGGGTCGTGTGGATGGAGCGCATGATGGACCTTCGGAATGCGAAAGATGTGCGGCATGGCGGCACGCGTGGCGGATGAGCGTCCCACGGTCGCGGACGCCCATCCGCGGATGCGGTGCGGCGGCTACGGCGTGACGGTCACGGCGATGGGGGCGGAGCGGCCGAATCCGCCGTCCTTGTCCACGACGGTGATGTGCGCCGCGTACGTGCCCGCCCGCGCGTACCGGTGGCTCCCGGTGATTGTCGCCCCGGCGGAGACGGGCGTGAGGACCGTGTACGCGCCGTCGCCCCAGTAGATGCGGTAGCGCCACGGCGCGTCCCCCGCGCCCGGGTCCGTGAAGGTGCCGCGGACGGCAAGCGATCCGCCCGCCGCGAAGCTCGTCGTGCTCGTGGCCTGCGCCGTCACCTGCGGCGCGGCGTTGGCGACGGGGATGTCGCGCGTGGTGGCCGAGCCGCCGCCGTCCTTGTCGCGCACGCGCAGCCCCACCGTCACAGAACCCTGGTCCGGACGCGCGGGGCAGATCTTCGTCAGCGCCGTGCCGTACGCGCCGAATCCGCCGCCGCAGTTGAACGCCACCTGCAGCCCCGCCGCCACGTCCGCCGCCGCGTCGGTCAGCGCCGACGCCGTCAGCGTGAACGGTGTGCCCTCGCGGATGGACGCCGGGGCGCTGAGCCTGGCCGTCGGCGCCACGTTGCCCACGGGGAGCGTGCGCACGACCGTGTCCGCCAATCCGCCCGCGTCCGTGACGATGAGCCGGAGGGTGTAGCTCCCCTGGTCCGCGTACCGGTGGCTGCTGGTCTTCGCCGTCGAGACGGAGCCGTCCCCCCACTCCCACCGGTAGCGCATCGCCGACAGCTCCGTCGCATCCGCCCCCTGATTGGCATCCGTAACGGAGGCCGCCACGGTGAGCAGCGCACCCTCCGCGATCGAGGGGGGAGCGCCGGTGAAGGTTGCCACGGGCGCCACGTTGGCAAGCACTTCGGCGCTCGTCGTAGCCGTATCCACGCGACCCTCGGCGTCGCGCATCACCAGCCGGACGGTGTAGGTGCCCGCCGACGGATAGGTGTAGTTGAATACGGGAGAGCTCGTCACGGCTTCGAGGCGGCCGTCCGCGTTCATGTCCCATGAATAGCGCGCGCCGGCCGTATCGGACCGTACGCTGCCCGCTGCGCTGTAGAGATAGCGGCGCCCCGAGATCCGCCCCCGGTAGGGTCCGTCCAGGTGCGCAGAGGGCGGATAGTCCACGATCGTGTCGGACCACCGCGCGGCCATCCACGTCGCGGTGGGGCCTGACCCCGATACGGCAAATCCGCCGATCTCGCCGGCATCATTGATGACCATGCCCTCCGTCCGCGTGGCGCCGCCCGGCAGCGAGAGCGCCTGCATTCCCCCGGCGTCCGTCCAGGTGAACGCGCGCCGTGCCCCGGAGGCGGTGGTGGCCCAGCCCGTGATCTCCCCGGCACCGTTCACGTCCCGCGCATGGCTGTGGCCCCCGCCCAACGTCCCCAGGTCCACCCGCCCCTCCGCCGCCGTCCATCGGAACGCGCGCCCCCCCTCTTCGCCCACCACCACACCGGCGTTGTTCACGGCATAGGCACAGCCATGCTCGCCGAATGCCGCCACGACGGGCCCCCACACGACCGGCACGTCGCCAACGCACCCTACCACCACACCGGAATCGTTCAGGTCCTGCAGGTAGATGACGTCGGTCCCGTAGCCCAGCTCCCGCAGCTCCCCCGACGCCGTCCACATCATGGCCCCGTACCAATCCCCTTCTTCGTTGCACCAGATCAGGGGCCAGCCGCCCTCGAAGTGGCACGATCGCTCGTAGCTGCCCAGGACTTCTCCCCGGGCGTTGATACCAATCACGTGCTCGTCGTACCCGGCGATGTTGCCGAGGCTCCGATCCGGCCCGGGCGATAGGAGCAGTTCCATCCCTCCCGTCGCCGTCCAGCGAAAGGAGCGAATCTGGGTCGAGAATTCCGGGTCCGGTATCTCCAGCGTCCCCGCCACCACACCGGCGTCGTTGATGCCCGCGACGCGCATGCGGAGCCCACCCTCAGGAAAGGGGATCAGCTGCGGCTGCCCGTCTGTGTCCCAGATTACGCCGAAGGAGTTGAGGGAAAAATACTCGGTGTCCGTGTAGATTGTCCCCACGGCCACACCGGCATTGTTGATGTCGCTGACTCTCGCCTGGCGCCCCAGGGGATAAGACAGGAGAGCCAGCCCTCCGGCGCGGGTCCAGCGGTACGGCCCGGAGCTCCCGTTCCCCACCATGTCGCCTCGTTCGTTGATTTTCACGACCAGGAACGGGCCTACCCCGATCAAAGGCGAGTCGCCATCCACCCGGGAGGGAGCTCCGGCACGCGCCTCTTCGCGCGTGATCTCGCGGTCGCACGCGGCGAGCGCGAGCAGGGCAGCCAGCGTGGCGACCGAGCGCGCGGAGGGAAGATAGAAACGGGGGATGGAGCGCATGATGGACCTGCGTGGATCGGGACATCCCTGCCGGAGGGCGGCAGGACCGGGGAACTGCGGAGGATGCAGAAACGGATACGTCACAACATGCCGCACCGATCCTAAATGGTCAACCTTTTAGAAAAATCACGACAGTCCCGGCGGGTCAGGCAAACGTACGGCGCGGAGAAGAGGGAACGGGAAAGGGGGGATGGCGGCACGCTCCGGCCTCCATCCCCCTGTGGACCTGCCCGTTTGGCTCGGCGAGCCCGTCCGCTGTCTACGCCTCCACCCCGCGGACGGTGGCGCGGCGCTCGTCGTTGTCGCGCATCCCCAGGAACTCGCCCACGGCGGCCAGCGACTCGATGTGGTCGCAAAAGATCTTGAACGTGGCCAGCAGCGGCACGGCGATGAAGGCGCCCGCGATGCCCCACATCCAGAACCAGAACGACAGCCCCACCAGCAGCGCCACGGGGTTCAGCGCCAGCTTGTGCCCCATGAGCATGGGGCTGATGAAGTTGCCCTGCACCACGTTGATGGCCAGGAACGCGCCCGGCACCAGCAGCGCCTGCCCCACCGTGGGGTACACGGTCAGCGCGGCGATGGTCAGCACCACCGTCATCACCAGGGCGCCCAGGTAGGGGATGAACTCCAGCACCATCACCATGGCGCCCCACAGCAGGGGGCTGGGCATGTCCAGCATCCACAGCACCAGCGCCACCACCAGCCCCTCCGCGATGGTGATGGCGGCGGTGGTCAGCAGGTAGGTGCTAATGGACGCCTCGGTGCGGCGGGCGATCTCCACGGCCTTGCGTTTGTCGCGCAGCGTGGGGAGCACCTTGATGAGCTTCTGCAGGAACAGGTCGCCCGCGGCGAGCAGAAAGTAGAGGAGGATCAGCACCTCTATGGTGCCCGTCAGGAACTTGGAGGTGGTGCCGAACACGCGCGAGATGATGCTCTCGCCCCGCACCACCACCTCCTGCGGCTGCTCCGGGTCGCCGGCTTCGCTGGCGCCGGCCGCGCTCTGCACCTGCTCGGCCGTGCGGCTGGCGCGCTCCAGCGGGCGCAGCAGCTCGCGCAGCCTGCTCTGCGCCGTGGCCAGCGTCTGCGGCGCGCTGGCGGCCCACGTCTCCACGGGGCCGCTGAGCTCGTAGCCCACGAAGCCCACGGTCCCCAGCAGCCCCAGGATCACCAGCCCGGCGCCCAGCGGCGGGCGGATCTTGAACCGCGCCAGCGCCCGCACCACGGGGCTGAAGAGAAAGCTCAGCAGCAGCGCCACCACGATGGGCAGCAGGAACGAGCGGGCAAAGTAGATGGTGTACAGCAGCGCCAGCACCGTCAGCGTGGTCACCCCCGCCCCGCGCACCTGCGCGCTCATGGCGGCCGCACCGGTCTTTTCCAGGTCCGGCGTGGGCGCGCGGCGGTCCACCGGCGTGGCCTGCGCCGTGGGATCCACGTCGGGCGTCATGATGGAGTCGGCGCCGTCGTCCGGCGTGAGCACGGGGTCGGCGCCGTCGTCGGGCGGAGGGGTGGCGTCCATGGTCCGGTGTCTCCGAGGGGTGCCGCACGGCGGAACCCACGGGGAGTGCAGGAGTTGCGCCGCATCTTCAACGCAGGCGGCGTCCCACCGCGTGGGATGAGGCGTTCACGCGCAGCCGATTTCCCGGGAGGACGCCGCGAACGTCGGCATCCGTCGCCGGACGAGGGGCCTCCGTCCACGAGGGAGCCGCCGGGCCGCGCGGCTATCCCGCTGCGTCATCCCGGGCTCCGGCGCAGGCACAGTCTTACCGATCGCGATCACGTGGATGATGTGCCCGGCCCCCCCATCCGCCTCCGCAGCCACGATCCTCCCCGTTCTGCCTTTCCCGACAGCCCGTGCTCCCTCTCCCGAAAAACGCGGATGCCGTCCCCTCGCCGGCAGCAGGCTCACTGCCAAGGATCTCTTGCACTCTGCCGCTCGCCGTCCGATCCGCGTCCGGCCGTCGCGAACCCAACCATCACCGCGGTGGTGTCCGCGCAGGCGAACAGCGTGAAGTTGTAGCCGCGAATTCATTCGCTCCCGTTGGACGGGGCCGAATCTACCCGTGCGGCTTGGACCCGCTCAGGGGACAGGCGGAAGGCTCTCGCCGGCGGGGCGGGCCTGGTCGGGGTGAAAGATCGGACGGTCGCGCGTCCACCGCTGCCAGCCGGTGTACGCGTGCGCCTCGAAGTACACGCGCGGCGGCCGGGTCTTTCGCCAGAACAGCGATTCGCGCGCGAGCAGCGCGTTGCCCAGCGCCGCATCGGGCGCGTAGTAGCTCGCCTCGCCGCCGGCGTCCTCGTCCGGGGGCCGCGTGCGGAACGACCACCGGGCCAGGCGCAGCGTGGTGTCCGGGGCCAGCTCCAGCGTCCCCTCGATCTGCCCCGTGCGCTCCATCCGCCCCCGCGGGCAGAACGCGATCGCCATCCCCTCCGCCCCCAGGGGCACCAGGGACAGCGTGTGCGCCTCGCCGAAGTACACCCCGGTGAAGTCCTGCAGCAGGCCGTGGTCCAGCGCGCGGTAGTCCCAGAACGCCGTGCGCTCGCCTGTGCCGCCGGCCGCGGACGTGGCGTAGCCGGACCGGCGCATCCACGCGGGATCCGCATCGATCAGCGCGCCCGTCGTCCAGCCGGCGCTCACCGTGCCCGCCGCCGGGTCCACCACGTCCTCCCGGCTCCCCGCGCCGCTCCGGGTCTCCACGAAGCCGAAGACGTGCACCGAGTCCGCGCCCGGCTGCCAGTACCGGCCGCGCATCCGCCCCCACAGGGCACGCGCGCGTGGATCCTCGCGGTTG
>DATING010001003.1:0-3189 GCA_035474555.1 Longimicrobium sp.
ACCTCGGGGCGAATGTAATCCGTGGCCGGGTCGGTTACCCGTTGATATCGAATGTAGAGCCGGTCCTCGTCGACACGAGCCTCCGCCGGTGCGTCATCCTCCTCCAGCCGGGCCTGCACCAGGGGCAGGGCGTACGTCCGGACCCATTCGGGAAGCCGCTTCCGTACTTCACCGCTCCATTTCTTTTCCTGGCTTCTCGACACGGGGAGGGGCTCAAGGCTCGCGTTCGCCGCATCCGGCAAGAGAGCCCGGATATCATATGTGACATCGATGTCCTCGGAGAACCGGGTGATCGCGCCAAAGACTTTCGACAGGGACGTTCCACCCTTGAAGCGCAGGTACTCGCCGCAGGGCGAGCGAAACAGCGCGTCCAGGGCCCAAACGACCCAGACGTCCTTTTCGAGCAGGTCGGCCGGCCTGCCCGATTCAAAGGCGGCCGTACCCAACGCATCAGCGCGATCCTTATGAGGCAGCCGCAGAAAGGCTTCAGCCATGCGGCAGCATCTCCTGGCCAACGGCCTGTGCAAGCCACGTAGGCAGGCCACCGCGCGCGGCCACCAGCGCCTGACGCTCGGCTTCAGGCAGTTTTCTCTTCAGGATCTTTGCAGCTTCAGTGACGCGCTCCGGCCCCAGCCAGGCGAGAGCCCGCACCGCCTGACCGGCCAAGCTCCGGGGACCGCGCAACTGCCACGCGGGTGCGTGCTGCAGTTCCACGACCTGCCGCCCAAAGCGGAGGCGTCGCGTGCGCCCGGAGGTCAGGAAGACAGGGCGGATGGGAACCTGAGTGGAAAGCTCCAGTGCACTCGCCGCAGCTGCTCCACTCGGCGCCACAGTCTCCCCCGTAAGCGCCGCCACGCCCTCCACCACCAATTCCGGCGCAGGCGCGCGCATGCCGAACCGTGTGGTTATCGGCCGTACGTACAGGCCGCGTCCCACCCGCAGCAGACGTCCTGCGCGTGCAAGTCGCGAGAGCGCCTGGTCAACCGCGCTACGCGAGCCGAGGTGCAGAAAGCCCCGGGCGGACCAGACCGCTCCTTCCGCCGCCTGGCCAATGCTCTCGATGATCTGTTCAGCGACTCCAGCCATGGTCTTCTCCCGTTGTCAGAAACATATATGCACTTCTGACATTCGGCAAGCCGGTTGCTCCCCCCGGGGAAGCAGCCTTGAGCGGGTGGAACACGAATCTTTATCCTGGAGGACGACCTCGATGCGAGCCGGCGACAGGTGGGTCTCTTGTCAGAAGGGTTGCCGCGGACGGTCGGCTCCCCCGCTTCCCAGTCCCGACACTTGTTGCATCCGCCGCATCCCTGCTAAATTTCGGGTCTCTCCGCGGGCCGGACCGCGCCCGCGGACCGTCATCGGCACACACATCATCCGAACGCAACCGACAGGAGGGGAACGTGCCCGAGCAGGCGCAGCAGCAGTTCGCTTTCCAGGCAGAGGTGCAGCGGCTCCTGGACCTGGTGATCCACTCGCTCTACACGGACAAGGAGATCTTTCTCCGCGAGCTGGTCTCCAACGCGTCCGACGCCATCGACCGCCTTCGGTTCGAGGCGCTCACCAATCCCAACCTCCTTCCCGAGGGGCACGAGCCCAGGATCCGGCTCTTCCCCAACAAGGAGAACCGCACCCTCGTCATCGACGACGACGGCATCGGGATGACGCGCGACGAGGTGGTGCAGAACATCGGCACCATCGCTCGTTCGGGGACGCGAGAGGCGCTGGAGCAGCTCAAGGAAAAGGCCGCCGAGGGGGCCGGGCAGCTCATCGGCCAGTTCGGCGTGGGCTTCTACTCGTCGTTCATGGTGGCGGACCGGGTGGAGCTGGTCACGCGCAAGGCAGGGACGGACGAGGCGACCCGCTGGGAATCGGCGGGCGGCGGATCGTTCACCGTGACGGAGGCGGAGCGCGACCGGCCGGGCACCACCATCACGCTGCACCTCAAGCCGGTGGACAGCGAGAACGGTATCGAGGACTACGCCGACCGCTGGGTGCTTTCGCGCATCGTCCGGCAGCACGCGGACTTCATCACCTATCCCATCATCCTGCCGGCGGAAAAGCCGGAGGAGGTGCCGGAGGGGGATACGCCGCAGCCGGAAAAGGCGCTCAACTCCATGAAGCCCATCTGGGCGCGCCCGCCGTCGGAGGTCACCAAGGAGGAGTATGCGGACTTCTACAAGCAGATCTCGCACGACTGGTCGGAGCCGCTGGAGACCATCCACACGCGGGCCGAGGGGCTGGTGGAGTACCAGGCGGTGCTCTTCATCCCGTCCAAGGGCGCCAACGAGATGTACTACCCGGGCTTCAAGCCCAACCTGCGGCTGTACGTAAAGCGCATGCTGGTCCGCGAGAACAGCGAGGAGCTGCTGCCGCGGTGGATGCGCTGGGTGCGCGGCGCCGTGGACTCGCCGGACCTGCCGCTGAACGTGTCACGCGAGATGCTTCAGAGCGACCGGCACGTCAAGCAGATTCGCCGCGCGCTCACCAAGAAGGTGCTGGACACGCTCAAGAAGCTGCTGGAGAACGACCGCGCGAAGTACGAGACGTTCTGGCGCGAGCTGGGGCGGGCCGTAAAGGAGGGCGTGGATTCGGATTACGAGAACCGCGACACGCTGCTCAACCTGCTGCTGTTCGGCTCGTCGCGCGAGGCGGACACGCTGGGCACGCTCAAGGAGTACGTGGAGCGGATGCCCGAGGGCCAGTCCGACATCTGGTACCTCACCGGCGCCACGCGCGAGCAGATCGAGAACTCGCCCGCGCTGGAGACGTTCCGCGACCGCGGCTGGGAGGTGCTGTACCTCACCGAGCCGGTGGACGAGCTGGTGGTGCAGAGCGTGACCGAGTTCGAGGGGAAGAAGCTGCGCTCCGTGGCCAAGGGCGCGGTGGAGCTGGATTCGGCGGAGAAGAAGGAGGGCGCGGAGGAGGAGAAGAAGGAGTTCGAGCCGTTCCTGGCCGCGCTGCAGAAGCGCCTGGAGACGTGGGTGAAGGAGGTGCGCCTCTCCGGCCGTCTCACCCGCTCGCCCGCCGTGCTCGTGGTGGCCGAGCACGACTACTCGCCGCAACTCGAGCGGCTCCTCTCGCAGGGCCGCGACGGCACCCGGCAGCGCCGCATCCTGGAGCTGAACGCCGAGCACGCGATGGTGCAGGGCCTGCGCCGCCGCTTCGACGCCAACCCCAACGACGCGGTGG
>DATING010001004.1:0-2315 GCA_035474555.1 Longimicrobium sp.
CTTTTCCTACTTCGCCGGCGTGGTGGTGGCGGGGCCCGTGGACGGCTGGAAGGTGTTGTGGTAGCGCGTGTAGAGCAGCATCAGCCGCTGGCCGCTCTCCGGCGCGGCGCGGGCCAGCAGCGTGACGATCTCGTCGCGGCCGGCCAGCACGGCATCCACCTCCCGGCGCTGCGTCCCCTCCAAGCCGGGCGCGGCGGACTGCAGCTCGCTGTACACCTCCGTCATCAGCTGCCGCGCGCGCTCGTAGTTGCTGCGCAGCGCCTCCGTGAGCGCCGCGCCGATCTTGCCCTGCGTGCGCGCCATCTGCAGCTCCAGGCGCGCCGCCTGCAGCTCGTCGCCGGCGCGGTTGGCGCGCATCCACTGCGGTACGAAGCCCAGCAGAAACGCGACGAGCGCGATTCCCACGGCGATGGTGATCTGGCGGTTGCGGTCCATGGTGGCGGATGGGGGCGGGGATCAGGACGGGCCGGACCGGATGATGGGGCTGCGGATCGGCCCCACGCAAGGTTTCGCCTCGTCTCAGCGCGTCCAGGGGCGGGCGCGGATGAGCAGGAACTGCGGCTGGCGGAGCAGCTGCGCGTACGCCTCGGGCTTCAGCTGGCGAAAGGTCTCCGTGGGCAGCGGCTCCACCATCCGCTCGATGCCGAACCCCGCGTCCGCCAGGTCGTTGACGATGCGGCTGATGGGGCGGCGGTAGAAGCGGACGGTGCCCACGCCGTCCCACTCGTCGTCCAGCAGCTCCACGTCCAGGTAGCGCGCGGGCTTGAAGAAGAGGGCCTCGGCCACAGGGTGGTGCGTGGAGAACGCCAGCCAGCCGCCCGGCCGCAGGACGCGCCGGAACTCCGCCAGCGTCGGCGACCAGTCGCGCAGGTAGTGCAGCGCCAGCGCGCTCACGATCCCGTCGAAGCTGTCGTCGGCGAACGGCAGCGGCGCGCGCAGGTCCGCCACGCGCAGCTCCACGTCGCGCCCGGCCAGCCGCCGCCGCGCGTGCTCCAGCATCATCGCGCTCTCATCGATGCCCGTGACGCGCGCGCCGCGGTCCATCAGCAGCTCCCCGTAGATGCCGGATCCGCATCCCGCGTCCAGCAGGTGCAACCCGTCCACCGGCGGCAGCAGGTCGAGCATCGCCGGGCGCTCGAAGTGCGCGTTGTAGGGCGCGTCGATCACCTTGGCCGCGTACGCGTCGGCAATCGCATCGTAGCTGAACTCGGGTTGCGTGCTCATCCGTCCATCGTGGGTGCGGGAAAGCGGGGTGAAGGCGGAACGGCAGCGGAGGATCGGAGGTTTCGGCGCAGCCCGGCGTGTGGCCCTCACCCGGGTTCGTAAACCTCACCCACCCTCTCCCACAAACTGCGTGGGAGAGGGTGTACACCCCAGCCCGTGCCGCCAAGCGAGCCGTGTGCCCCGGCGGAGCCTTACGGCATCGGCACGAAGTTCTCCCCTCTCCGCGCGCAGTTTGCGCGGGGAGGGGCCGGGGGAGGGGCGCGCGAAGCGCACGCTGTTCAAGCAGTTGAAGCCTCACGCAGTTTGTGAGGCTTTCCGCAGTTGTTGCGGCGGCTTTAGCCGCTCAGGCGCGGCCTCTGTTCCCGCCCCTCACTCCCGCCGCCGCTCCACCGGCAGCTCGCCCGCCCTGCGCTCCACGATCACCTCGCCGTCGTCCTTCCGCACCATGTCCGGTACGTCGTCCTCGCCGGGGGTAAAGGGGAGCAGCACCTCGCGGCGCGTGCGGACGATGGTCTCGATCTCAAAGGCCACGCCCTCCGGCGAGCGCCCCTCCGCGGGGACGGAGACGTCGGCCAGGCGGTACAGGGGCTCGCGCTCGGCCAGCATCTGCGCGATCATCCCGCGCGGGTTGGGGTGCCCGCGAAAGGGACGGTCGATGCTGTCGCGGTTCAGCCGGCGCACCGTCTCGTCCACGGACACGCGCAGCCACACGCTGAACGTGCGCGAGCCCAGCCGGTCCAGCTGCTCCGGGCGCGTGATCCATCCGCCCCCCGGCGCCAGCACCAGCCCGCGGCGCTCCGCCACCTCGTCCGTGAGCGCGGCCTCCATCTCCCGGAACACCTCTTCGCCGCGCGTCTCGATCACCTCCTTGACGGTGGCGCCCGCGCGGTGTTCTATCTCCACGTCGAAGTCCAGGAACTCCCACTCCAGCCGCCGGGCCAGCGCCTGCCCCACGGTGCTCTTTCCCGAGGTCATGTAGCCCAGCAGCACCACGCGCTCGATCAACAGCGCGGGCGGGAGCGTATCCGGCACGAAGGCCTCCAGGTGAAGATCGGTGGATGGTTGACGCACGGCCTTCGCCGGGGCAGGTT
>DATING010001005.1:0-8774 GCA_035474555.1 Longimicrobium sp.
ATGTGCGTGCATGCTCTGCACGCATCCTTCCGGCGACATCTGCTGACCGCAGGGGACCGCTTCCCACCGCCTCGCTCCAGGCGCGCAGGAAGACGGGCCCGTCCTGAACTACGAAAGCGGGCCGGAGAGCAGATCGCTCTCCGGCCCGCTTCCGCGTTCGCCCGCGGAGGATGGACCGCGCCTCATCAGGGGGGGCACCCGGCCCGGCCCCTCCCGCGCGGACCGGCCGCGGAGAGGGCGAGAACCCGCATCGTGCACGGGGGCGGGCATCCAGCCGCGCCCCCACCTGCTCGAATCCTCGCGACCTCCCCCCAAAACCCTGGGGGAGGTTGAGCCCACTCGGCCTTCGTGCCGGCGTGGCACTCGCCCGTGACGGACAGTCCGCGCAGGCGGACTTCGTGTGGTCGTTGCGGCGAATTCATTCGCTCTGCCCTCCCCGCGCAGACGACGCGCGGGGAGAGGAGAGCCGTCCGCGTTACGCCACGCCCGCCGGCTTCGCTTTCGCGTCCGTCCCGTGCGTCGTGTCCGGCTCGGGGTCCGGCGCATCCTGGCCCAGCGGCGGGTTGGGGATGCCGTCCTTGGGCGGGCGCAGCAGCGACAGGGCGATGGACCCGCCGATCACGCTGGCGATGACGGCCAGCGACACCACCGTCGGCACCTTGAAGACGTCGATCAGCATCATCTTGGCGCCCACGAACACCAGCACCAGCGACAGGCCGAACTTGAGGTACACGAACTTGTGCACCACACCCGCCAGCAGGAAGTACATGGACCGCAGCCCCAGGATCGCCATCACGTTGCTCGTGTAGACGATGAACGGGTCGCTGGTGATGGCGAAGATGGCCGGGATGCTGTCGATGGCGAACACCAGGTCCGTGAACTCCACCAGCAGCAGCACCAGGAACAGCGGCGTGGCCACGCGCTTTCCGTTCTCCACCGTCCAGAACTTCTGCCCGTCGTAGCGGTGCGTGAGCGGAATCCAGCGCCGCGCCAGCCGCACCACCGGGTTGTGCTCGGGGTCGATCGCCTCGTCCTTGCGCAGCGCCATCTTGATGCCCGTGATGAGCAGGATGCCGCCAAAGACGTAGATCACCCAGTGCCACTGCTGCAGCACGTAAGCACCCGCCGCGATGAAGGCGCCGCGCATCACCAGTGCGCCCAGGATGCCCCAGAACAGGATGCGGTGCTGGTACATCGCCGGCACCGCGAAGTACGAGAAGATCAGGGCGATGACGAAGATGTTGTCTACTGCCAGCGACTTCTCCACCAGGTACCCCGTCAGGAACTCCAGCCCCTTCTGCGGTCCCGCAAAGTACCAGATGAGCCCGTTGAACATCAGCGCGAGCGACACCCACACCGCACTCCACCCCGCCGCCTCGCGCAGGCTCACCGCGTGCGCCTTGCGATGGAACACCCCCAGGTCCAGCGCGAGCAGGATGAGAACCGCCGCGTTGAAACCAACCCAGAGCCAGATGCTGTCTGCCACGGGACCATCCTCCTGTGGAACCACAGGGCACGCAAAAGGGCGCGACCCTACGGCACGGTAATGTGTCGTAGTGGTCTCGCCCCAGTCCCGGTAAACGGGTCCCTTCCGCGGCCGAAGGCGCTCACCGGCGCCCCGTATTGACGATCCGCGGTCTCCGCTGTTGTCATGGTCAGCGGCAGGCTACTCCCCACGGCGGCAAGTGTAGTCGCGGAGGCGCGGATTCGTCAAGACTTGGCATCACGGCGAAAACCGGTGTTGCGGCCTACGCTAGACGGACCGGTGGATGCGAATTATCCTGTCTATCTTGTTGTAGATCGATAGCTTAGGATGTGCGTTCGCTGTCCCGTGCATCCTGCTGGTTATAACCTGAAGTTATCTATTCTCTCCGTTAGATCGATGATCCAGCCGCTGGAACGCCATGAACGCGTGCACCGCGGCCAGCGCCTCCGGGTCCGTGGTGGTGATGCGCACCTCGCCGCCGCGGGGCAGGTCGCGGTACGTGTAGCGGATGGCGGCGCGGCGGGCGGCCATCGTGGCGGCGCCGGGCACCTCGCGCGCGTGCACGGCGGCCGGCGTAGCGAAGTCGCCCCGCGCGAATGCCTGCGCGATGCCGGCCAGGTGCGCGCGGATGGTCGCGATCCCCGCCGCGTCGTCCGTGTCGCGCTGCAGCTCGATGCGGCCGCCGTCCGGCAGCGCGTCGAAGCGGTGCGTGGACGTGTACTGGTCCACGCCCATGGCCGCGTGCCCGCGCGACTGCAGCGCCGCGAAGCCGCTGTCGGCCGCGGCAGGATGGGCCGGGGCGGGATGCGCGGCGTGGGTGGGATGGTGGGTGGCGTGGTCGTGCTGGGCCGGGAGCGCGCACGGCAGCGCGGCGGCGGCGAGGGCGAGCAGCAGCGGGCGGATTCGCATCGGCGGTATCTCCTGGAAGATGGATCGGCATCGGGAGGTGCGCGGCGCGGCGCACGGACCCAGGTTACACGGATCGCATCATCCCCGCAGGGACAAAAGTCACATGATCGACATCGACGTCCTGCTGCGCATCCCGCTCTTCCAGGGGCTGAACGCGGGCGCCCTCCGCGAGCTGGCCGCGCGCTCCACCCTGCGCACCTTTGCGGCGGACGAGGCGCTGTGGCACGCAGGCGCGGAGCCGCGCGGGTTCTTCGTCATCATCGAAGGCGTCGTCCGGGTCGTACGCACGGTGCAGGGGCGGCAGCACGTGGTGCACGTGGAGAGCGCCGGCGGCACGCTGGGGGACGTGGCGCTGTTCGAGGGGACCACGTATCCCGCGACCGCCATCGCCGAGCGCCGCACGGTGTGCCTGGCCGTCACGCGCGACGGGCTGCTGGCCGCCATCCGCCAGGACCCCGAGCTGGCCCTGGCGCTGCTGGGCCGCCTCGCCGCGCGCGTGCGCCACGTCATCGGCCGGTTGGACGGGCTGGCGGCGCGGTCGGTGTCCGCGCGGCTGGCGGGGTACCTGCTGGAGCGGCGCGCGCGGGCGGGGACGGACGTGTTCACCCTCGGCGGATCGCATTCCGCCGTCGCGGAGGAGCTGGGGACGGTGCGCGAGGTGCTGGGCCGCAACCTGCGCGGCCTGCGCGACCGCGGCGTGGTCACGGTGGATGCCAGGGGCGGGATGCGGATCGTGGACGAGGCGGGGCTGCGGGCGGCGGCGGAGGGATGAAACTGCGGACGGCGGGTTACAGGGGACAGGTTACAGGGGACAGCGGGCAACGACGATTTGGGTGGCCGGGCGAGTGCCGGGGGCGCGGCGGGGTTCGCCGTCGCGCCAGTGTGGCCGTTCACCCGTAACCTGTAACCTGTAACCTGCAGTTCGTCCCGCGCTACGGAACCAGATCGACCTGGAAAACGGCCGTGGTGCCGCTGACCTCGTTGCCCACGATCAGCAGGGGCACGCCCGTGGGCGAGTCGTCGGCGGAGACGAAGGCCAGCCCTTCCGGCCCCAGGTCGCCGCCGGCGCCCGCGCGCGAGCTGGCGTAGGTGACGAACGACGGGCTCGTGGGCACGGTGACGTCGTACACCATCACGCCGCCCGTGCGCTCCAGGCCGATGAACGCGAACGTCTTGCGGCCGAACTGCGCCACGACCACGCCCTCGGGCTCGGGGCCCTTGCTGTCGCTGCGGTCGTCCAGCGCGTTGCCGGTGTTGCTGGCGTTGAAGAGCACGTTGGGCAGTGCCGTGGTCCGCTGCTCCAGCTCGTCGCCCGAGTCCCACACCAGCTGCCCCTCCGCCGTCCAGATGCTGAACGACCGCGCGCCGAACGCGTACAGCGCGTCGTACTGGCCCGTGGCCGGATTGCGCCCCGTCTGCGTGGTCACGTTCAGCCGGCCCAGCCGCGCGGGGGCGTTGCAGGGCCCGCCGCACGCCGCGTCCGTGAACACGGAGCCGTTGAGCGTCAGCGTGCTCACCCGCGCCTCCTCGCGTAGCCCGGCCCAGTCGCGGGCGTCGCCCTCGTTGGCGGTGACGAGGTACGTCGCGCCGTTCGCCGTGTACGAGGCGATGGCGTCCGGCTGGTACATCCCCAGCACGGGCCAGGAGCGGATGTTGACGGAGGCGGTGCCTCCCGTGCCGTCGCGGTCGCTGGCGTCCAGCGCGTTGCCCGCCGTGCCGTGGTTCTTGTAGCCCAGCGGCACGATGCGGGTAACCGTGGCGGAGCGGACGTCCACGATGGCCATCGCGTTGTTCTCCTGCAGCGTGACCCACGCCGTGCGGCCGTTCTCCGAGACGGCGACGTACTCCGGCTCCAGGTCCTGCGCCACGCTGGCGTTGGGGCCGTAGATGCGCACGCCCGCCGTCCGCAGCTGCGCGGCCTGCCCGTTGAACGCGCCGAAGCCCGCCGTGCGCACCGCCGGCGCGCTCTCGTCGCGGACGTCGACGATGCTCACGGACCCCTCGGGATCGGTCGTGTAGGCGTCGTTGGGCTCGCCCTCGTTGGCCACCAGCACGTAGCGGCCATCGGGAGTGAAGGTGAGCATGTCCGGCTGGGCGCCCACCGTGGCGCTGCCCAGCGCCTGCAGGGTGGATGCGCGGTACAGCGCCACCGCCCCCGGCGAGGTCTTGACGGGGGCCTCCACGGCGATGGCCACCAGCCCGTCGTGCACGGCGACGCTGTTGACGGAGCCGCCGCCGGCCGCCTGCAGGGTGGAGATGCGGGCGGGCGAGGCGGGATTGGACAGGTCCAGCACGTCCACCGTGCCCAGCGCGCCGTTCACCACGAACAGCCGGCGGCTGTCGGGATCGTACGCGGTGATCTCGGCGGCCGCCGCGCCGCCGCCCTGGAAGGTGCCGATCTTCTGCAGCGAGAGCGACGAGGGCGTGGGGCCGGACGGGCCCGTGGGGTCGTCGTCGCAGGCGGCGAGGACGAGCACGGCGGCCAGGACCAGGCGTGGGGAAAGGCGCATGTCTCCGGAAAGCGCGGGTGAACGGGATTGGGGCCAATCCGGAAAGAAACCAGCGCTTCCTCACGATCCCCGCGCCCTCCCGTCACCGTGCGGGCACGAGATCATCACGGGCGTGCACGCCTCCCATCCATCCCATCCATCCCATCGCATCCATCCCATCCCGCCCGCTGTGCACGTCCCGGCGCGGGAGTCGCATCCCCGGCCGGGAGATCCGTCGATCGCATCATCACCCATCCCATCGTTCGATGCAGACTCAGGATTCCGATGCCGCCGGGCGGCTGTTCATCGGCGTGGCGCTAGAGGACGAGGCGCGGCGGGAGATCGATGCGCGGCTGCGGAGCGTGCTGCCGGACGGGCTGCCGGGGCGCGCGGTGCCGGCGGCCAACTGGCACCTGACGCTGCGCTTTTTGGGCGCCACGCGCGCGGACCAGCTCGCCACGATCCGCGAGCGGCTGCGCGCGGCGGACCGGGGCGCGCCGATCGACATCCGGTTCGGGGGGATGGGCGCGTTCTCGCGGCCGCGGAGCGCGCGGGTGCTGTGGATCGCCATCACGGAGGGCGTGCAACGGCTGCAGGAGCTCGCGCGCATCGCGGAGGACGCCGCGCGCGCCGCCGGCTTCGCGCCGGAGCAGAAGTCGTGGAAGCCGCACCTGACCGTCAGCCGCATCCAGCCCCCGCGCGACGTGACGCGGGTGATCGAGCGCGTGCCGCCGCTGGACGTGGGGATGCGCGTGGTGGACGTCGTGCTGTTCCGCAGCCACCTGGGCGGCGGCCCCGCGCGCTACGAGGCCGTGGAGCGGTTCGCGCTGGGGTGAGTCCCGCACCCCTTGGCGGTCAACCTTAAAAGCTTTACTATGGATCAGTCAACCTCTCAGGGTTGACTGAACCGAAGTCAAGCTATGGAGGTTGACCGTGGTCCGACGATCAGTGCACCCAAGCCCCTGTATCGCCGTGATCGGCGACGTAGTGGAGTCACGCCGCATAGAGCATCGTGCGGAGGCACAAAAGCGACTGCAGGATCTGCTCTCATTCTTGAATGGAGCCTTCAGCAACAGCCTCTTGGCGCCCTTCAGTCTGAGCCGCGGAGATGAGATCCAGGCGCTTGTGCTGCGGGGGGCCATTGTGCCCGACGTTCTCTGGGAGGTGATGATCCGGTTTCCGCATTCCCCCATCCGTTTTGGGTTCGGTCTGGGAGAGCTGTCCACGCCACTTTCGCCGTTGCCGATGGAAACGGATGGGCCAGCCTGGTGGGCAGCGCGCAAGGCGGTAGAGAATGCCGCCGCGACGCGGCGCCACGGCGGCGTGTGGCAGGGTTTCGGGAACGCTGACAGGGTCCTTACGGCGCTCGGCACTTTGCTGGCCCACATGCGCGGGCGGCTTACGCTCAGGCAGCGGGGGGTTCTGGAACAGCTGCGGTCCGGCGCGGACATGGTCCAGGTGGCTGAACGCCTGGGCATCTCCAAGCAGGCTGTGTCCGGGATCGTGGCCGCCGCGGGCTGGCGTGCGTATCAGGAGGGTGAGGACGCGTGGCGGTCGTTACTGGGAGAATACGATTACACAGACGGGTGGACACATGGCCGGCATTGATGCCCACGACCCGACAGTGGTGTTCCTGTGGGCGCAGGTACTGCTCGCCTGGGCTGTGGCCGCTTACCTTCCCAGCAACGATCCTGCTGGCCACCAAGAACTGGAAGCGGCTCGGGAGCTACGTACGCTTGCTCGTTGGAAGCTTCAGGTCTGGGCCCGCGCATTTGCCGCCGGGGTAGTCGTCGGGCTGCTTCCGGGAGCGTCCACGACGGCACCAGCCGCGCGTGTAGCGCTCGTGATCCTGGTCTCCGTGGCGACTGTCCTCCTGCCGCACGTGCGGGTTCGCCTTGCAGAACGCCGTAGCGGGCGACGACCTCCAACGCGCGGGGTACCCGCACTGCGTGTGCAGCGTGGGATCTGGCTCGCGGAGTGGGAAATCGGCCTCAACGCCTTTGTCGCCCTGGCGTCCTGGCTGCTCGTTACCCAAAGCGGCCTCACACTGGTCTCATGGATCGAGATTCCTTTCGCAACCGATCGGCTCGCCTCGATCGCGGGATACGTAGCGCTGGCCCTGTTCACCACCCGCGGAGGCTCGTTCGTCGTACGCGGCGTGCTGAACAAGGTGGGAGCGCTGCCTGGCCCCATTCCCAAAGCAACTGAAGAGCAGCAGATCGATCTCGTCGAGTTCAGCCGCGGACGTATCATCGGGGTGCTGGAGCGCCTGATCGTGCTCGTGCTGATGGCCGTACAGGCGTACCAGGCGATCGCCTTTCTCATGGCCGCCAAGGGCCTGATTCGCTCCAAGGATCTCGAGAGCCGGGATTTCGCGGAGTACTTCCTGATCGGGACACTGGCCAGTATGGCGCTGGCGTTGCTGACCGGCGTGGCTGCACAGCTGTTCCTGGAAGCGGGCCGGTAGTCCTCCAACCGGCACGGTTTTCTCTACCGCCTCCGCACCCACACCGGAAACCGGAGGCTCGAATGCAGCTCGCAGGAAAGGTCGCGCTCATCACGGGCGGCGGCGAGGGGATCGGCCGGGCGACGGCGCTGCTGTTTGCCCGCGAAGGCGCAAAGGTGGCCGTGCTGGGCCGGCACATCGAGAACCTGGAACCGGTCGTCGACCAGATCGCCGCGGAGCACGGCGAGGCCATCCCCGTGCTGGCGGACGTGTCGCAGCCGGAGGAGATGCAGTCCGCCATCCAGGAGATCGTCAAGAAGTGGGGACGCCTGGACATCGTCTTCGCCAACGCGGGGATCAACGGCGTGTGGGCGCCGCTGGAGGAGCTGGAGCCCGACGAGTGGGACAAGACGCTGTCCATCAACCTCAAGGGCACCTTCTTGACGGTGAAGTACGCCGTGCCGCACCTCAAGAAGGAGGGCGGGTCCGTGATCGTGAACTCGTCCATCAACGGCACGCGCGTGTTCAGCAACACGGGCGCGAGCGCGTATTCGTCCAGCAAGGCGGGGCAGGTGGCGTTCACCAAGATGGCGGCCCTGGAGCTGGCGCCGTGGAAGGTGCGGGTGAACGTGATCTGCCCGGGCGCCATCGAGACCAACATCGACGACAACACGGACCGGCGCAATCTCGACAAAGTGCAGACGCCGGTTGAGTTTCCGGATACCGACAAGCCGCTGGAGCGCAAGCCGGGGAGCGCCGAGCAGGTGGCACGCTTGGTGCTTTTCCTGGCCTCCGACGCCAGCGACCACATCACCGGCACGGAGACGTGGATCGACGGCGCCGAATCGCTCATCCGGGGCTGACGCCGGGCCCCCTTCCCACCGCCGGAGACCGCGATGTCCCACGCACAGGACCAGGAGCCCCGGCCGGACGAGGTGGACGAGGCCGGCGACGAGTCGTTCCCGGCCAGCGATCCACCCTCGTACACGCCCGGCCACGCGGGCCGCCCGGACCACCACGAGGAGGATGGCGGGCAAGGCGGGGGAGCCGATCCGGCGGACCGGGGTATGGAGTGACATGAAGATCACGCTGCTTTCGGACGACCGCATCCGGCTGGACGGCAAGGCGGGCCCGCTCTCGGTAGAGGCGGATTCGGCGGAGATGCAGTATTCGCCGTTCCACATGCTGGCCAGCGGCCTGGCCACCTGCACCTACTCGGTGCTGGCGTCGTGGGGCACGCACGCCAAGCTCCCCGTGGACGACCTGGTCATCGAGGTGGGCTGGACGTTCGCCGAGGACCCGCACCGCGTGGGCACGATGGACGTGGACGTGCTCTGGCCGTCGCTGCCGGAGGAGCGCCGCAACGCGGCCACCCGCGCGGCGGGGCTGTGCACCGTCACGCGCACCTTCGAGCAGCCGCCGAAGATCGCGGTGGAGGTAAAGA
>DATING010001006.1:0-7029 GCA_035474555.1 Longimicrobium sp.
GGATGGTGACCACTTTCGAGGGAGGCAGATGCGGATCGCCGGCCAGGAACGCCGGCCGCATGGCGTCCGCGTTCAGCGCGACCACGTCCACCCAGCGGCGGAGGGCGGCGCGGTAGCGGGCGCCGCGGGCCGGCGTGTCGCCCTGCAGGACGATGCGCTGCACGACGAACGGGGCCCCGGCCATGCGCGCGCCGAGCCCCGCCAGGACGACCTTCTTGAAGGTGGTGAGGAGGACGGCGTCCGGCCCTTCGCGGCGGATGCGCGCGGCCAGGCGAAACGCGTCCGGCAGCATGGCGTCGCCGCCCACGCGCTGCACGCCGGTGGGGATGCCGTACGCCGCCACCCGCCGCGCGATCTCCGCGTCGCGGCAGAGCATGAGCACGCGGTGTCCGCGGCCCTGGAGCCCCGCCAGCAGCAGCGCCGTGCCGATCTCGCCGCCCCCCAGGATACCCGACGCGTTGTGAGCCAGGATGAACATCTAGTGCGTGAGTGCGGAAGTGCGTGAGTGCGGAAGTGGCCCCCTCGGGCACTCCCGCACTCCATCGCGGTTCAGCTCACGCTCTGACGCACTCACGCACTCACGCACTCTCGCCACCATCCCCAGGAAATCTGCGAATCCGCCACGATCATCGGCTATGCCGCTCTACGACAGCTTACCTTCCCGACGCCCGCATCGCGAGGCCAGGCCGGAAGCAGTGTGACACCCTCACGAGTGCGAGTCCATTTTACGACATACTTGATGAACAGAGGAAGGGCATGCATACATTCCCTGCGGGCAATTTCTTCAATGGCCTTCCACCGTGGAGAGTATTGCCCAAGCGTGCTTCCTCCCTGCGCAACGAGAGATCCCGATGAACACCAGAGGCTGGATCTGCGCGGCATTGCTGCTCCTGTCGAGCGCGGCGGGTTGCGGTGACCTGGGCGATCCCTTGGCCACGGAAGCCGTGCGTGCACACACCCGGACGGCACCTACCTCCGTGATCAACCCCGTCACGGGCGAGCCGGTGGCGCTGAACGCTCCGTCCGCACACGCGTTCGGCCCGGTCCTGGACGAACTCGAATGCCCCACCTCCGGGGCCACTGGGTGCAGCGGCGGCGGCGATCCGTGCACGATCAATCCAGGAGGCTGCAGCGGCCCCCTCCTTCCGCTCTGTGACCAGACGGTCGCCTGGTCGCGCGCGGTACGTACGGGACAATACGCCGACCACGCGCTCGAGGCGAACGGCAGCGTCGGCACCGATTGCGGATACAGGGTGATGACGGGGATCGGCGGGCGCATCGAGCTGTCGGGCGGCGACAGCAACTGGAGCACCCTCGCGCTGGAAGGACGGCAGCTCCATCGCGACGGCACCTGGGGCAGCGCCGAGGTGCAGCGCTTTGGGACCGACGCCAACTTTGCACTGGAGGCATGGGGCTCCGTTCCCCAGGGCTACGCGATCGTGGGCGTGGCGGCCGGCCAGGGACAAAACTCGGACGGCGAGGATTCCCACGACCTGCGGACGCTCATCATCCGCTACCGGCAGGTGATCATCCAGAACGGCATGCCCGTGCTCACCGGCCCCATCTACACCGGCAACTTCGGCGTAAACCCGTACGGGCCGGTCACCGTCGATTTCCTGACGACGGCCGATGACGAGGTGTTCATCGGCGCGGGGTTCCGTGCCTTCAACCCCGTGGGCAACGGGAACTCACGCACGACCACCATGGAAGCACGCCTTGGACGGCTGCAGTAGTCCACGGAGGCGAATGCAAAGGTGCACGGGGCTGGCGGCCCCGTGCACCTCGGCTATCTGGCCCGCATTCCGCAGCAACTTACGCACTCACGCACTAACGCACTGTTTTCCTACCTGCCGAAGAACACCCCGATCGTCTCCGCCACGTACGAAAGCTGCGCCTCCGTGAGCTCCGGGAACACGGGGAGCGACAGCACCTCGCGGCAGGCGCGCTCCGACTCGGGGAACTGGCCCTCGCGGTAGCCCAGGTACGCGAAGCACTCCTGCAGGTGCAGCGGCACGGGATAGTAGACGCCGGAGCCGATCCCCGCCGCCTTCAGGTGCTCCGCCAGCGCGTCGCGCTGCCCGTCCAGCACGCGGAGGGTGTACTGGTTGAAGATGGACTCGTTGTCCGGCTTCACCGGCGGCGTGACGATGCCCTCGATCCCCGCCAGCGCCCCGTCGTAGAACGCGGCGTGGTTGCGGCGCGCGTCGCTCCAGCCGCGCAGGTGGGGCAGCTTGGCGCTCAGGACGGCTGCCTGCAGCGAGTCCAGCCGCGAGTTGTAGCCCACCTCCTCGTGGTGGTACATCTGCCGTCCGCCGTGCACCCGCAGCTTGCGAAGCCGCTCCGCCGTAGCCTCGTCGTTCGTGACCGTCATGCCCGCGTCGCCGAACGCGCCCAGGTTCTTGGTGGGGAAGAACGAGAACGAGCACGCGTCGCCCAGCGTCCCCGTGGTGATCCACACCCCGTCCGCCGTCCGCTGCCGCGCGCCGATGGCCTGCGCCGCGTCTTCCAGCACCTTGATGCCGCGCCCGGAGCCCAGCGCGCGGAACGCCGTCATGTCCGCCATCTGCCCGAACAGGTGCACGGGCATCACCACCTTGGTGCGCTCCGTGACCGCCGCGTCCGCCGCGGCCGGGTCCAGGTTGAACGTGTCCGGCGCGATGTCGGCAAAGACGGGGCGCGCGCCCACGTTGTGGATGGCCCCCGCCGTCGCGAAGAACGTGAACGGCGACGTGACCACCTCGTCCCCCGGGCCGCAGTCAAAGGCGCGCAGGGCCAGCAGGATGGCGTCCGTGCCGCTGGCGCACCCGATGGCGTGCCCCACCGGCAGGTATTCCTCGATCTCCCGCTCGAAGCGGTCCACGACCGGGCCCAGGATGAAGCGCTGCTCCTCGATGACCGGCGTGATGGCCTCCATCACCGCGGGGCCGGTCAGGCGGTGCTGCAGCGTCAGGTCCAGCAGGGGTACTTGCATCTAACCGTCACCGTGTGGTGGTTTCTCGATTACGGGACTGCGACTTCAACAACAAACTGCGAACGGCAACTGCGAACGGCGCCCGCTTCGCGGGGCCCCTCACCCCCCGGCCCCCTCTCCCGCAAACTGCGCGGGAGAGGGGGAGAACTTCATCCCACGGGAGCAGGCGTCCGGCACGGCGAGGGCCCCCTCCCCCCGGCCCCCTCCCCCGCTTCGCGGGCAGGAGGGGGAGAACTTCACTGCACGCGAGGGCTTACTTCGCGAAGGCACTGTCCCGTCCAACCTCCCTCCCCCACGCAGTTTGTGGGGGAGGGTCGGGGAGGGGGGCGCTCCGCCCGCGCACCACCCTCCGCGCGCTCACGATCTACTTTCGCACTTTCGCACTTTCGCACTGCCCTACTGCACTTCCACCACGTCCTTCTCCGTCTTCTCCGCGCCGAACTGCATGTCGTACAGCCGACGGTACAGCCCCTCGCGGGCCACGAGCTCATCGTGCGTGCCGCGCTCCACGATGCGGCCGGCATCCAGCACCAGGATCTGGTCCGCGCGCCGCACCGTGGACAGGCGGTGCGCGATCACCAGCACCGTGCGCTCCTCCATCAGCTGCTCGATGGCCTGCTGCACCAGCCGCTCGCTCTCCGTGTCCAGCGCGCTCGTGGCCTCGTCCAGGATCAGGATGGGCGGATTGCGCAGTAGCGCGCGCGCGATGGCGATGCGCTGCCGCTGCCCGCCCGAGAGCCGCGTCCCCTTCTCCCCCAGGACGGTATCGTACCCCTCCGGCAGGTGCGCGATGAACTCGTGCGCGTTGGCCGCCCGCGCCGCCGACTCCACCTCCGCCTGCGACGCATCCGGCCGCCCGTAGGCGATGTTCGCACGGACCGTGTCGTGGAACAGGATGGTCTCCTGCGTCACGATCCCCAGCAGCGCGCGCAGGTCCTTGAGCTTGAGCGTCCGCACGTCGCGCCCGTCCAGCGTGATGCGGCCGCTCGTGGGATCGTAGAAGCGCGGCAGCAGGTCCGCCAGCGTGCTCTTTCCCGCCCCGCTGGGCCCCACGATGGCCACCACGTCCCCGGGTCGGATCTCCAGGTCGATGTCCTGCAGCACGGGCGAATCCGGCGCGTACTCGAACCCAACCTTCTCAAAGCGCACCACGTCGCGGAACGCCTCCACCGGCAGCGCGTCCGCCTGGTCCACGACTTCCACCGGCGCATCCAGCAGCTCGAACGCGCGGTCCGCCGCCGCCAGCCCGGGCTGCACCGTCGCGGGGAACTGCGCGATGAACTTGATGGGCGACATCAGCTTGCCCGCAAAGAGCAGGAATCCCAGGAACATCTCCGGGATCATCGACTTTTCTTCCAGCACCAGGTAGCTGCCGTACCAGAGCATGGCCAGGATGCTCACGGCCGTGATCATCTCCGTGGCCGGCGTAAAGAACTTGCGCCACCGCTCGTTCTTCACGTGCGCCTTGTACTGGCCGCGCGTCAATCGCTGAAAGCGCTGCTCCTCCCACGGCTCCGCGCCCGACGCCTTGACCAGCCGCACGCCGCTCACCGTCTCCTGGATGTGCGACGCCGTCTCGCCCACCGCGTCCAGCACTTTGAGCACGCCCCGCCGCAGCCGCTTTCGCAGCCTGGCCCACATCCCCAGCATGGGCGGCATGAAGAGAGCGGCCACCAGCGTCAGCTTCCACGACAGGCCGATCATGATGGCCAGCGCGAAGATGGCCTGGAACGACTCCCAGAGCAGCTTGGCCAGGTTGCTGGTCACCAGGCTGCGCATCTGCTCCACGTCGTTGGTCACGCGGCTGATGATCTGCCCCGCGCGCGTCCGCTGGAAGAAGGGAAAGCCCAGCCGCAGCAGGTGGCCGTAGATGTCGTTGCGCATGTCACGCGTCACGCGGCCTTCGACCACGGAGATGGCCACCTGGGAGACGTAGTACGCCACGTTCTTGATCGCGTAGACGACGAACAGGAACAGCACCACGTTGCGCAACGCGTCCATGGGCTCGCGCCCCGCGATCGCCCATCCTACGGCCCCGCGCAGGAACTGCACGATGGGCCCCGCGTTGGGGCTCAGGAACGCGTCCAGCCCGCCCAGCGCGTCGCCCTGGCCAAAGAGCACGCGCAGGAAGGGGATGAGCAGCGTGTAGCTGAACGCGTCCAGGGCCGCCCACAGCGCCATGGCGACGATGGCCAGCCCGAACAGCCCCGCGTGGGGGCGAACGTAGCGAAGGATGCGGAAATACGTGTTCATCGCGGGGTGAGCAGCGCCACCGGCAGGATCATCTCCTCCGGGCTGATGCCCCCGTGCAGGAACGAGCCGCGGTAGCGCGCCTGGTACTGGCGCAGCTTGGTGGGATAGACGAAGAAGACGTCTTCCAGCGCGATCAGGTAGTTGGTGGCCGCGCGCCCCTGCGGAAAGCGCAGCACGCTCTCGTTGTTGGTGCTGAACGCGGCCATCCGGTCCTCCGCCCGCAGGTCGTCCCCGAACTTGTAGCGCAGGTTGGCCGTCGTGTCGCGCTTGGCGAACACCGTGGCCGGGCGGTGGCAGTGGATGCTGCCGTGGTCCGTGGTCACCAGCACGGGCACGCCCTGGCGCATGGCCTCGCGGATGGCCGCCAGCGCCTCGGAGCGCTCGAACCACTGCCGGGTGAGGGCGCGCAGGGCCTCCTTGTCGCGCGCCACCTCCAGCAGCACGGCGTTCTCCGAGCGGCCGTGCGTGAGCAGGTCCACGAAGTTGAAGACGAGCGCCGTCACCCCCGGCTGCGACAGGTACGCCGGCAGCCGCCGGAGCATGGACTCGCCGTCCGCCGCGTCGAACACCTTTTCATAGTGCACGGGCATGGGCCCGCACACGCGCTCCACGTGCTCGCGGAACAGCTCCGCCTCGTTGGCGTTCAGCGATCCCTCCCCCTCGCGCCCCCACCAGCCGGGGAGGCGCTCCGCCACCCCGTCAGGATACATCCCGCTGAAGATGGCGTTGCGCGAGAACGGCGTGGCCGTGGGGAGGATGGAGCAGTACAGCGCCTCCTCCACCTGGGCCATGGGCTCCAGCAGGGGGATGAGGACGCGCCACTGGTCCAGCCGCAGGCAGTCGATGACGATGAACAGCACCGTCTTGTCGGGCCCCAGCAGCGGCGCCAGGTACTCGGGCACCACGTCCACGGAGAGCGGCGGCCGGTCGTGCGAGCCGCGCGTCCAGCGGCCGTAGTCGTCGCACACCCACTGGCAAAAGGCGCGGCGCACGTCGTCCAGCAGCGTTTCCAGGGCGGAGAGGAGCCCCGTCTCGCCGGATTCGCGCAGGCGCAGCTCCCAGTCCACCAGCTCGCTATAGGCCTCGCACCACTCCCGCCAGTCGCGGATGAGCCCCACCTGCGCGTTGATCTCGCGAAAGCGCGCGCTGAAGTCGCGGGCCATCACCTGCTGCTGGATCTGCCCGCCTTCCAGCAGGCGCGTGACCACGGAAAGCACCTGCCGGGGCGACGTGGGCTTCACCAGGTAGTCCGCCACGCGTCGGCCGATGGCCTCCGTCATGGTGCGGTCTTCCTCGCTCTTGGTCACCATGACCACGGGGACGCGGGCGTCCACGCGGCGGATTTCGTCCAGCACCTCCATCCCCGTGCGGCCGGGCATCTGCTCGTCCAGGAGGATGAGGTCGTAGCCCGAGACGCGCACCAGCTCCAGCGCGTCGTCGCCGTTGCTGGCCGCGTCCACGTGGTACCCCCGCCCCTGCAAGAAGAGCAGGTGCGGGCGCAGCAGGTCGATCTCGTCGTCGACCCAGAGAAGGCGCTTTGCGGCGGCTGGCATATCGCGGAAGCTACGGGCCGGTGCGGATGTGGTCAAACGGTCGAGCCCTGATACACCTCGCCGTTCCTTTCGGACCGCCCAGGATCGTAACCCCGGATCTCAGCAGGCTTTCGGCCTCCTTGGGAGAAACCCAGAGCGTGCACCAGAGCAGGCGTCCGGCCCGGGCGGAGCGCCCCCTCCCCCCGGCCCCCTCCCCCGCTTCGCGGGCAGGAGGGGGAGAACTGCGTCACGTGCAGCAGGCGTCCGGCACGG
>DATING010001007.1:0-4367 GCA_035474555.1 Longimicrobium sp.
CCCGGTCAAACACGAATCCGTCGTCCGTTCGGTAAAGTGGTACGAACCGCGGCCGAGCGCCGGAGATGATCGCATCAGGCATGTAGTTCTCGTAATACGGATCGAAGATGACCACTTCCTCGCCGGGATCCACCGTGGCCATCAGCGTGGCGATCATCCCCTCCGTCGATCCGCAGGTGACGGTGATCTCGCGCTCGGGATCGATCTCCATCCCCAGGTGCCACTTGGTTTTTTCCGCCAGCGCCTGCCGGAAGTCGCGGGCACCCCAGGTGATGGCGTACTGGTTGACGTCGCGCTCGATGGCGTCCATGGCCGCGCGCTTGATGGGCTCGGGCGCGCCGAAGTCGGGAAAGCCCTGCGCCAGGTTCACCGCGCCGTGCGCCAGCGCCTGGCGCGTCATCTCGCGGATCACGGACTCGGTGAACCGGCTGGCCTTTTCGGATACGTAGACGCGGCGTGCGGTGGTGGCCATGGGATGGAATCGGGTGGATGCGTCGGGGACGGGGGAGGCCGGGGCGGGACCGGCTTCGCGTGCCTCCGATGATATCGGGGCCGCGCGCCGGGCGCCATCCGCCTCCCGCCGCAAAGCGATGGAATGGGATGGATGGATCCCGCGCGGCTACGGCTCGAAGACGCGCAGGATCTGCTGGTTCACCACGCGCAGCACGATGTCCACGTACCGGGAGGGGCAGCACGGCGGATCGTCGGGGCGGTGCTCCATCGTCTCCACGCGGATCTCCGGTCCGGCGATGCGCACCATGGACACGGCGCCGCGCTCCTCCTCCGGCTCGGTGATCAGCGGTGCGGACGGGTCACCCAGCAGCACGTGCAGCCGGCTGGCCCGGCCGTCCTCCATCCCGCCGATCTCGTAGCCGATGTCCAGCACGGCATCGTCCCGATGGTCGCCGTCCACGTCGCCGCGGGCGAACTCCACGCACATCACGTCCGTGGTGCCCAGCTCCTGCTTGAGCCGCGTCATCTCGGCCACGGCGCGCACGTCGGCGCATCCATCCTGCGCGCGCAGGTCCGCCGCGGCGAGCGGGAGCAGCAGGAGCGGGAGGAGAAGGATGGTTTGCATGCGATGAATCTACGCGGACGGCGCGGGATGCGGCACCGGTGCGCGACCGATCACCGGTCGTCGTGGACGCGGACCAGGCGGCGGCCGTCCAGGCGCATCGCGAACGAGCCGCGGCCGGAGGGGCAGCAGCGGCCGTCGCCATCCCGGTATTCCAGCGTCTGCACGCGGAGGGTCCGGCCGGCGACGGTGATGTAATCCACCGTGCCCCGCTCCTCGGCCGGCTCGGTGATGAGCGGCGCGGAGGCGTCGGCGAGCAGGACGTAGATCATGCTCCCCCAGTTGTTGCCGCCGCCCATGCCTTCGTAGGAGACGCGGAGCACCGCGTCAGCCGCGCCGTCCCCGTCCAGGTCGCCGCGGGCGGCTTCGGCGCAAGACACCTCCTGCGTATCCAGCTCCTGGCGCAGCTCGACGACTTCCGCCTGCACGCGGCGGTCGGCGCAGTCCTGCGCGCGGAGGTCCGCGGCGGCGAACAGGGCAAGGAGAAGCGCGGCGTGGCGGAGGATGCGCATGGCGTCCGTGGTTGGGGGTGAGGGGCCGATTCGCAAGCCCGGGCGCCGGTCCGCGTCAGCCCGGGACGGGGATCGGCACGGGCACGGGGCGAAGTCCCTGCATCACCCCTGCCAGCGCCAGCGCGCGCTCCTCGCCCCGCGGTGGCGCGACGATCTGCAAACCGACGGGCATGCCGGCCGCGTCCAGCCCCGCGGGGACGGACGCGACGGGGAGGCCCGTGAGGCTCAGGACGAACGTGGGCGCGATCCAGTCCACGTACGTTTCCATCACCCGCCCGCCGACGGTCTGCGGATAGTTCTCCTCGCAGGGGAACGGGGGCACGGCCATGGTGGGCGTCAGCAGGGCGTCGAACCGGCTGAACAGGTCGCGGAACTGCTCCCAGATGCGCCGCCGCGCGCCCTCCGCCGCGCCGAGCTCCTCCACCGTCGTCGCCAGCCCCGCGCGCATGTTGTTCGCCACGTTCACGCCGAAAGACTCGACCTTGTCCAGGTGCGGGTGCAGCTGCGACACGAACCACAGGCCCCGCAGCGCCAGGAACGCCTTGCGTCCGTAGGCCAGGTCCAGGTCGATCTCCTCCACCGTGGCGCCCGCGTCGCGCAGGGCAAAGGCGGCGTCGCGGCACACGCGCTCGATCTCCGCGTCGATGCCGATCCCCGCGATGTCGCGGCAGTAGGCAATGCGCATCCCCCGCGCGTCCCCCGCCCGCACGGCCGCCGCGAAGTCGCGCCCCTCCATGGGCTGGGCGAGCGGCGCGCGGTCGCTGGCCCCGGCGACGGCCTGAAGCCCGAGCGCCACGTCCTCCGCCGTGCGGCCCATCACCCCCGTCACCTGCATGGGATCCCATATGTATTCCTGCGGCCAGGTGGGCACCAGCCCCACGGACGGCCGCAGCCCCACGACGCCGCAGAACGACGCGGGGATGCGCAGCGATCCGCCCAGGTCCGTGCCCTGCGCCAGGGCGAACATCCCCGTGGCCAGCCCCGCCGCGCCGCCGCCCGTGCTGCCGCCGGCGCTGCGCTCCGGGTTCCACGGGTTCAGCGTCCGCCCGAAGACGGGGTTGAAGGTGTTGCCCCCCGCCGCGAACTCCGGCGTGTTGGTCTTGCCCAGGATGATGGCCCCCGCCGCGCGCAGCCGCTGCACCACGGTCGCGTCCTCGGGCGGCACGTAGTCCGTGAAGAGCGGCGAGCCGTACGTGGTGCGCACGCCCGCCACCTCCGTCACGTCCTTGATGCCCACGGGCACGCCCGCCAGCGGCCCCACGTCCTCGCCGGCCGCGATGCGCCGCTCCAGCGCCGCCGCCTCGTCCCGCGCGCGACCGTTGAGCGTGACGACGGCGTTGATGCGCGGATTCACCTGCTCCACGCGCGCCATGCACGCATCGAGCACCTCCACGGGCGACACGTCGCGCGCCCGTACGCGGCGCGCCAGCTCGTGCGCGGGAAGATCGGCGAGGGATGGGTCGGGCATCGGGTTTCGCTGCGGGTACGGGTCGAGAGACTGAAAGGAGCGCGTCAGCGGGATGCGCGGGTGACCTGCTCCACGCGGCCGGTCGCCGCCTCCACGCGCCACACGGAAACGCCGGCGTCGAACCGCCGCGGGAACGCGATCCACCGCGCGTCTGGCGACCAGACCAGCGCGGCGCCGGGCTCGCCCTCGCGCCGCGGGCCCCAGCCGCGCTCGAACGTGCCGCGCTCCGCGTTCCGGAAGACCTCCCTGCGCCCGGAGCCGTCCGGGCGTACGACGAAGATCCCCATCGCATTCCGCTCGCCACCAGGGATGCTGTCCACGAACGCGATCCACGCGCCGTCCGGGCTCCACGACGGCGCACCGCCCCGGGTGAGGGCGCGGCGTCCTTCGCCCTCCGCCGCGAGCACGACGACGTGGCCGTCCTGTCCCGCCGCGAGGTGGTCCCCGCCGGGCGCCCAGGACGGGGCGGCCTGGTCCGCCGGGTGGGTGGAGAGCGGCCGCAGGCCGGACCCGTCGCGGTTCATCACGTACAGCGTCCAGTGCTCCTGGTCGCGGTCCCGACACAGGCCCACCGCGGCGATCCGCGCGCCATCCGGCGAGATCGCCGGGCCCTGCAGGTACACGGCGCATGCCGTGGGCAGCGTATCCAGCCGGCTGGTGGCGATCTCCAGCCGCGCGAGCCCCGAGTTGTTGGGCAGCATCCGTTGCGAAAAGACGGCCCAGGTGCCGTCCGGGGCAACGGCCACGGCTCCGTCCGCGTAGCAGGCCGGTGCGCCGACGGACAGGGCGCGGGCGGGCGCGCCGCCGTCCGGCAGGGCGAACAGCCCGCTCCCCCGGCAGCTGGAGCCCATCACGTCATGGCTGCTGTACCGCTCGTCGTGGAGGATGACCAGCCCGCCGGCTTTCGTCCAGGAGAGCGGCACGTCCACGGGATCGTAGTTCCCGGACCACCGCATCATCCCGTCGGGCCAGGGGTGCCGGGGGATGGCGACACCGTTCTTCGCATCCGCGGGCCCGCACGACGCCAGCGCCGCCAGGACGAGGGCCAGGCGCAGCGCGCGCGTGCTTACCGCGCCGCCAGGTCGTGCTGCGGGCCGCTGCAGCGGAAGAGGACCATGGCGTCCATGCGCGGTATGAGGTACGCCAAGTCGTGACCGAGGAAAATGGCTGGGGATGGAGACATAGGGAGGGAGGGAAGGGAGGCGTACCCGTATCATCGTCCTGGAAAGACGGGGAACAAGACGCTTGTCCTTTGCCTCACCAGATGCGTTCTACCGGATACGCGTCGAACGCCGGGTCGGCGCTGACGATC
>DATING010001008.1:0-1834 GCA_035474555.1 Longimicrobium sp.
CTCTCCGCGCCTCTGCGTCTCTGCGTGAGGCCCATTCTTTTTGCGGATCTGGTATCATCGAGAAGTAACGGCCACGGATCAAGCCCCTTGGGCGGCCGGCGACCCGCGGCAGTTTCACGCAGAAAGAAAGGACGCAGAGACGGGAAAGCCCCCTCTGCGTCCTGGCTTTCCTCTCCGCGCCCCCTGCGTGATGTCTTTTCGGGGAAGGTTCGCGGCTCCGCGCGCTCGCCCACCGCATCATCACGCCGCGGCGGCGACCTGCGCGGACGAATGCGATTCAGCGGCGGGGCGGCGGCGGAGAAAGCGGAACTCCTCGTCCCAGGGGCGCAGGTACAGCACCAGCGCGCCCGCCATGGCGAAGAAGAAGCTCACCAGCCCGTGCACCACGATGATGCCGAAGTGGAACGCGATCCCCAGCGGCAGCAGGTACTTCCACCACGTGCGGTTCATCACCAGGGCGGTGAACAGCAGCACCTCGAACGCCATCACCCCCCACGTGGCCAGCGTAACGCCCAGGGGGCTCGTGAGCAGGGGCATGAACAGCCGCTCCCGCCAGGGCGACAGCCCGTACACGGGATGCGTGAACCAGTAGTACAGCGCCGTGCCGTTGGCCCACTCCGGCACGTCCAGCTTGGCCACGCCGGACTGGAAGTAGATGATGGACACCTGCAGGCGGATGACGAGCATCACCGAGAGCGCGATCAGCCGCGGCACCCCGGCCCGGGCGGTCTCTCCCCCCCCGCCTGGCACACCCGCCCCGTCCAAGGACGACGACGACGACAACGGTGACGCCGCCGCCCGCACGGGCGACCAGTGCCACGTGCGGCCGTCCGTCAGCGTCACGGGGATCAGCAGCAGCGTGAGCACCGCCGTCACCTGGTCGCCGCCGTCCACCAGCACGGCCGCCGCGGAGTAGCTGGCGCACACCCACCAGTGCAGCACGCCCGTAACGCGCGGGCGCCAGCCGGAGATCACCAGCAGCAGCACCGCGATGGAGAACCAGCGGCCCGCCTCCAGGTACGTCTCGGGGAGCAGGGCGTACAGGCTGAAGCGGGCCAGGAACACGCCGCGGATCACCTGCGACACCGACGTGCCCAGCGGCCGCAGCAGCTCGTGCGTGTCGTGCGCAAGCAGCGTGAGCAGCGTGCCCATGGCCAGCAGGCTCCGCGCCAGGCCGTAGACGTTGGTCCACGGCGCCGCCGGCACCGGGACCGCCGCGCGCGGGGCGGGGGGCGCGGGGACGGCCGCGGGGGGCGCGGCGGGGGGCGCGGCGGGCGCGGGGCGCTCCAGCACGGGCGCGCTCACGAGCACCTCGCGGACAGGCGCACCATCGTGGACGGCATGGTGATGCGGTCGCGCGACTTGCTCCACGCCCACGGCACCCGCTCGCGCCGCTCCACCAGCACCTCGCCGCACAGCGTCTTGCGGACGATCATGTTGCGCACCGGCACCACGGGAATGGCCGCGGTGTCCAGCGCCGGGCCCACGCCCGTCTCCACCTCGACCCACCGCTCGCGGGGCACCTGCTTGAGCAGGGCGGACAGCTCGATCCCCTGCAGCCGCGCCCCCCGCCGCACGCCGAACCCGTTCACCGCCGCCGAGTTGGTCTGCCCGGCGTACCGCCACCCCTGCGGCGTGGGGAGGTACGGGTATTCGCTGGGCTCGCGGGGGTTGCGGGTAAAGAAGCTCCACCCCTCGGGCGCCATCACCAGCAGGTTCATCTTCTGCAGGTGCGACGGGCGCAGGGGGCTTTCCTCGATGGTGCCCACGAGGACGACGAAGATGACGAGGGCCCAGAAGACCGCGAGCGCGGCCCGGGTCAGGGCCAGGATCC
>DATING010001009.1:0-2798 GCA_035474555.1 Longimicrobium sp.
ATCGTCTCGATCCCCGTCACCGCCAGGCTGCCGCTGCCCACGGAGATGGCCCCCAGCTTCACCTGGTAGGTGGCCTGCTCCCCCGCGGAGAACGGCAGGCGGCGCGCCTGCTGCGCATCCGCCATCCCGGCGCCGGACGCGCCCGCACCCACCAGGACCGCCGCCAGCGCCAGCAGGAGCCTACTCCGGCTGATCGTCTTTATTCCCTTCACGCCTGCCTCGCTTTCGATTTCTCCGCGGCGGCCGCCTGCGTCCTTCCCGCGGCGCCGCTGTATCCTCCACCCCCATCCCCTCCGCCCCGATCTCCTCCACGTCCATCTCCACCTCGGCGGGCGGCGGCGCGGCCGCCCGGGCCCGCGGCGCCTCCGTGCGCGCGCGCGGCGCTTCCGTCCGTTCGCCCGGCGCGTCCGTGCGCGGGCGCCGCGTCTCCGTCCGCGCCCGCTCGGCGCGCGGGCCGTCCGGCCTCAATCCTTCCGCGCGGGGACCTTCCACGCGCGGCCGGTCCGGCCGGGGCGCGGCGGCCACCACGGGCTGCGCGGCCGCGGGGGGCGGCGCCGGCTCGACCGCCACGGAACGCGCCACGTTCCGGGGCGCGCGCCGGACCAGCTCCCAGGTTTCCTTGAGCGTGGGCCACGCGTCGAAGCGCGTCTCCCGGTCGCGCCGCAGGTACTTCAGCTGCACCGCCGACTGGTCGGCCCGGCGCGTGTGCGGCGCCACGGCCATCAGCAGCTCCGCGTTGGCCGCCCACCCTTGCCGGGTGAGCAGCGGCGCGCCCTCGCGGTCCTGCATGGCACGCTTGATCACGTGCACCCGGTACGCGCGAAAGCCGGACAGGGGATCTCCCCCCTCCTTCGGCAGCGCCGAGCGGCCCAGCAACCAGGGCAGTCCCCGGCGCGACCAGCGCAGCCCGCGCGGCAGCTCGCGGTCCACCCCCGCCACGGCCGATCCCACCACGTCCGCCCCGCCCTCCAGCTTCTTCACCAGGGCCGGGATCTCCTCCGGCGGCTCCGTGAAGTCGGCCTGCAGGACCACGGTGATGTCGCGCTTGGGATGCGTGGAGCGGGCGACGGTCTCGCGCAGCAGCCGCTCCAGGGCGGCCGCGTATCCGCCCGTGCGCTCGTTGCGCAGCAGCGTGAGCGGCAGGACCTTTTCGTACGGGGCCAGCACCTCCGCCGTGGCGTCGGTGGAGCCGTCGTCCAGCACGATCAGGTGGTAGTCGCGGCGAAACTCGGCCATGACCTGGCGGATCCGCCACAGCAGGACCCCCACGGTCGGCGCCTCGTTCAGCGCCGGAATGCAGATGTAGATCACGCCCCGTCCTCGTCCGCGTCGCTGACGGCGGGCCCGCCGTCCGGTCCGGGGATACCCTGTTCCGCCGTTCCCGGTTCCGATGGCGGCTTGCTCTTCCAGCGCCGGTGGAACCAGAAGTACTGCTCCGGTGCCTCGCGGATGCTGGCCTCCAGGCGCGCCGTCAGCTCGGCAGTGAGTGCCTGGATGTCGGCTTCCAGGTCCCCCGTCTGCGGAACGGGCACGCGCGTCCCCGACACCTCGTACCGCACCCCCGCGCCCGGAAGCCGCCGCGCCACGCACGCGAACACCGGCGCGCCAAAGCGGATGGCGAACAGCGCCGGCCCCCGGTGCGTGCTGGCCGGCCGTCCAAAGAAGGGGACGAACACCCCCGCCTTGCGAGCGTCCTGGTCGCCCACGATCCCCACCACGCCGTTCTTGCGCAGCGCCCGCGGCACGGCGCGGGGGGCGTCGCGCTGCACGATGGTCTCCACCCCCAGCCGGCGCCGCGTCTCGTCCAGCCGCTGGTCCACCAGCAGGTTCCCCTGGCGCCGCACGATGGCCGAGATGGGCACCCCGCGCGCGGCCACGGCGGCGGCGGCGATCTCCCAGTTGCCGTAGTGGCCGGTGACGAGGATGCACCCCTTCCCTTCCGCCAGCGCGCCCTCCATCTCGTCCCAGCCGCGCGGTACCGTGCGGTCGATGACGGCCTGCTTGTCGAGCTTGGCCAGGCGCAGCATGGCGGCCGCCTCGCGCCCCAGGTGCTGGTACGCGCGGCGGCACACGTCCGCCCGCCACGCCTCCGACGCATCGGGAAACGCCAGGCGCAGGTTGTCTTCCACCGTCTTGCGGCGGATGCCCAGGCGGTGCACGCCCGCCCCCAGCCGCCGCCCGAATGCGTCCGCCGCGCCCTCCGGCAGCCCCGAGACGGCAGATTCCAGGGTGCGGGCCAACGCGTACTCCATCCGGTGCTTGGGCGCGTGCCGCGCGCCCTGCTTCTGCTCGTCCGCCACGTGGGCCCTGATTGCGAGAAAGCCGGCCCGGAGCGAACTCCTGACCGGTCGATTTGAACGTTTCGCTCGGGACGGCCCTACCCTGTCGTCCCGCGTACGATTGTTTTCCTGAGGGAGGCGCCGCCCGATCCCTCCCGTGCCGCACCCGCCAGCGCCGACCGAAGGATCTACCGTCCCACGATCGACGGCGGCCTTCGCAACCGATCTCCCCCCAGCGTCCCGTCTCTGCCGCGCTCATGGGATGAACGCGTCACCCCGCTCGTTTTCCTGAGGGAGGCGCCGCCCGATCCCTCCCGTGCCGAGACCCGTGGCGCCGACCGAAGGATCTACCGTCCCGCACATGAGGGCGGCCTTTCGCAGCCGATCCCTCCCTGCGTCCCGTCCCCGACGACGATCGTGCGCCGGCAGGCCCTGTCGCGCGGACGCAGGCTCGGAGGATGGGCGAGTAGACCTTCAGTCGGCGCCGACGATCCTGCCCGGGCAGGACCCGCGCGGCGC
>DATING010001010.1:0-6731 GCA_035474555.1 Longimicrobium sp.
CGTGGCCGAGCTTCAGCCCCGCAACCTGGACGCCCGCTTTCACCTCGCGCTGATCGGCCTGAGGAAGGGCGACGACCGCTTCGCCCTGCGCTACCTCAAGGAGGTGGTGGAGCTGGGCGGGGCGCGCGCATCCGTCTTTCACGCCATGGCGCTGTCGCTGGAGCGGCTGCGGCGGATGCCGGACGCGCGCTTCGCCGCGGACGAGGCGGCGCGGCTGGCCCCCCGCCGCCCGCAGGTGATCCTGTCGCGCGCCATCCTGCTGCTCAAGGCGGGCGAGGTGCACGCGGCGCTGGCCGGGTTCGCCGCCTACCGCGAGCTGCTGGGGGACGGGCGCCCCCCCGCCGCGTACTACGCCTACGCGCTCCTGGCCGAGGCCTCCGCCGGCAGCCCCGACGCCGCGCTGCGCCTGGGCGACGAGGGGGTGACCAAGCATCCCCACGCCGCACCGGTGTACCTGCACATGGGCGTCGTGCTGGAACGGAAGGGCGACTGGGAGCAGGCGGAGGCCATGTACCGCCGCGCCACGGAGGAAGACCGCGAGCTGCCGCAGGCGCACAAGGCGCTGGGCGACTCGCTGTACCGCCGCGGGGCCTACGACGACGCGGCCGAGGCGTACGGGCAGGCCGTGCGGCTGAACCCGCGCCTGGGCGACGACGTGTACTTTCGCATGGGCAACATCCACTACAAGCGGATGGAGCGGGCGCAGGCGGTGGAGCTGTGGCGCAAGGCCCTGGAGATCAACCCGCAGAACTCCGTGGTGCGCACCAACCTGGAGCTGGTGGAGAGCGTGCTGAAATGAGTACGCCCATCCCGCCGTTCCCCTCGTTCTCGTACCCCATGGAGGGCGACGACGAGGAGCTGGAGCGGCTCAAGCGCAAGATCGAGAAGGACCGCGGCTTCAACTGCCAGTTCTACAAGGAAAAGTGCCTGCGCCGCCGCATTGCCGTGCGCATGCGGGCGCGGGGGCAGCGCACCTTCGCGGAGTACAGCCAGCTGCTGGACCACGACCCGGCGGAGTACGACCACCTGCTGGACACGCTCACCATCAACGTCACCAAGTTCTTTCGCAACCTGGAGACGTGGCAGGCGGTGGAGCAGCAGGTGCTCCCCACGCTCTTCGAGGGGCGCGGCCCCGTGAAGGTGTGGAGCGCGGGATCGGCCAGCGGCGAGGAGGCGTACACGACGTCCATCCTGATGCGCGAGTGGCTGGAGAAGGAGCGGCGCCTGCACGACGCGTCGCGCATCCAGATCACGGGCACGGACATCGACCGGCGCTCGCTGGACGCCGCGCGCAAGGGCGAGTACCCCGAGCTGTCCATGGCGGAGACGCCGGCGAAGGTGCTGGAGCGCTGGTTCACCCCCGGGCCGCCCTTCACCCTGCGGGCGGAAGCCAAGCAGGGGGTGACGTTCGAGCGGCGCGACCTGATCTCGGGGGAGCCGCTGGCGGGGCAGGACCTGATCTTTTGCCGCAACGTGGTGATCTACTTCGATCGCGACATCCAGGAGCGGCTCTTCAAACGGTTTTACGACGCGCTCGCTCCGGGCGGGTTCCTGGTGATGGGAAAAGTAGAGACCTTGATTGGCGAGGCGCGCCTGCTCTTTCGCCCCGTGAACAATCGCGAGCGGATCTTCCGCAGGCCCCCATGAAGCCGCCCATGAACGGCGCGACGTACGTGCGCGTGGCCCAGGCGGCCGTGGGCGGTCCCGAAGACACCCTGGTGACGCTGGGGCTGGGCAGCTGCGTGGCCATCGTCCTGCACGACGAGGGCGCGCGGGTGGGCGGGCTGGCGCACGTGCTGCTGCCGGAGCCCGCGCTGAGCCGCGACCAGAACAACGTCAACAAGTTCGCCACCACGGCCGTCCCCGCGCTGGTGCAGGAGATGGCGCGCATGGGCGCGCGGCCGGGCCGGCTCAAGGCGCGGCTCATCGGCGGCGCGGCCATGTTCCAGGGATTGATGGTCCCCGGCTCGCTGAACATGGGCGCCCGCAACGTGATCGCCGCCCGCGAGGCGCTGGAGCGCGCCGGCATTCCGCTGCTGGGCGAGGAGGTGGGCGCGGACTACGGGCGCTCGGTGCGCTTCCAGGTGGGGACGGGGCGCACCGTGGTGAGCTCCGTGGGGCGGACGGATGTCGTCCTCTAAGAGGCCCGCGCGGCGCAGGACCGTGCTCGTGGTGGACGACAGCGCGTTCATGCGCCGCGTCATCAGCGACATCCTGGGGAGCACGGACGAGTTCCGCGTGGTGGGCACGGCGCGCGACGGCAACGACGCCCTGCGCAAGGTGCACGAGCTGGACCCCGACCTGGTGACGATGGACGTGGAGATGCCCGTGCTGGACGGCCTCTCCGCGCTGGGCTACATCATGAGCGAGACGCCCCGTCCCGTGGTGATGCTCTCCGCCTACACGACGGAGGGGGGCGAGGCCACCATGCGGGCGCTGGACTACGGCGCGGTGGACTTCGTGGCCAAGCCGTCCGGCACCATCTCGCTGAACCTGGAGTCGGTGTCGGACCGGCTGCTGCAGGCGCTGCGGGCGGCGTCCACGGCCAACCTGTCCGTGATCCCCGTCCGCGTTCCCCGCCGCGCCGCCGCGCCGCCGCCTGTCCCCGGGCCGGTCTCGCCCGACGCGCCGCCCTCCGCGCCGGCATCCGGCTTCGGGACGCTGACGGCCGCGTACGAGCCGCCGCGCCGCCGGGCCGTGGAGTCCGGCCGCTCCGCGGACACGGCCGTGGCCATCGCGGCGTCCACGGGCGGGCCGCGGGCGCTCACGGAGCTGGTGCCGCGGCTGCGGACGCCGCTGGGGGCCGCCGTGCTCATCGTGCAGCACATGCCGCCCCGCTTTACCCGCTCGTTCGCCGAGCGGCTGGACGGGATGGGTGGGATGCCCGTGACAGAGGCCGTGGACGGCGAGATCGTCCGCCCGGACCACGCCTACCTGGCGCCCGGGGACTGGCACATGCGCGTGGTGCGCGACGGGGCGGACGTGCGCATCGCGCTGAACCAGGAGCCCACGCTCTGGGGGGTGCGCCCCGCGGCGGACTTCCTCTTTCACGCCGTGGCGGACGTGTTCGGCGGGCGCTCCGTGGGGGTGGTGCTCACGGGGATGGGCAAGGACGGCGCGGACGGGCTTCGGGGGATCGTGGACGCGGGCGGCCACGGCATCGCGCAGGACAAGGCGTCGTCCGTCATCTACGGCATGCCGGCCGCCGCGGCGCGCATCGCGACCGAGGTGCTGCCGCTGGACCGCATGCACACGGGGATCGAGCGCGGGGTGGACACGCGCCTCGCCTCGCTGACCTCCCACGCCGCGGGTCCCCATGCCTGACGCCCCCGTGCCGTCGATCGCCAACGCGCCGTCGACCGCCCCCGTGCCGTCCCCGGCCGTGGACCTGGACTTCGTGGCCCTGCTGGAGCGCGGCGAGGGCGCGCAGGCCGTCGCGTTCCGCCTGGGCGGCGAGCTGCACGGCTGCGACATCCGCCTCGTCGAAGAGGTGGTGACCAAGCGGCAGGTCCATCCGCTCCCCGACGTCCCCCCGCAGGTGCTGGGGATGCTGCTGCTGCGGGGCGAGATGGTGCCCGTGATGGACGTGGCCGACGCGCTGGGGCTGGCGCGCCGGACGGAAGGGCCGCCCTCCATCCTCGTGGTGGGGATGGGAGAGGGCCGCGTGGGGGTGGCGGTGGAGTCGGTGCACGAGGTGATGGACGTGCCGGCGGATTCCATCCGCCCCGCGCCCCACACCGGCGGCGACCGGGACGCGTACGTGCTGGGCGTGGCGCGGCTGGGCATTGGACTGGTGAACCTGATCGACCTCGCGGAGATCCTCCGCGAGCGCACCACCCTGGACAGCGGGAACCAATCGTGAGGAACGTTCGTCAGGCGGCCGTGCCGCAGGTGCAGCTCGTCACCTTCAAGGTGGGCGGGGAGGAGTTCGGGCTGGACGTGTTCTCCGTGCACGAGATCCTCCGCTGGCAGGGGGTCACGCCCGTGCCGCGCGCGCCCGCCTTCGTGGAGGGGGTGCTGGACGTGCGCGGTGCCGTGGTGCCCGTCATCGACCTGCGCCGCCGCTTCGAGGTGGCGGAGTTCGGGCACGACGACGAGACGCGCATCGTGCTGGTGGAGTTCGGGGGGGAGCGGCTGGGGCTGGTGGTGGACAGCGTCACGGAGGTGCTGCGCGCCCCCGAGACGTCCATCAGCGCGCCGCCGGCCTACATCAAGGGGCTCGCGGCGGAGTTCGTCCGCGGCATCGTGCGGCTGGAGGGGCGCCTGGTGATCCTGCTGGACCTGGACCGCATCCTCAGCAGCGAGGAGCGCATCGCGCTGGAGGGTGCGGAGCTGGTGCCCGCGGCCGAGGAGCCGTCGGCCCAGGCATGACCGCGCAGGAGCTGCTGGACGCGCTGGAGGCCCGCTTCACCGCCATCGACGCCCGCCTGGGCACCGCCGGGGCGGGGGAGCGCGAGGCCCTGCGCGCCGACATCGTGGGCTTTTTCCGCGAGACGGAGGCCGCCATCGAGGGGCTGACGGGGCTCAAGGAGCGCATTCGCGGGCTGGTGGAGCGCTACAAGGCCCTCCCCCCGCCCGAGGCGCCCGCGCCCCGCGCGCAGCCCGTGGTGGCCGACCTCATCGGCAGTACCACCTACGTGGAGCGCGGGTGGAGCGCCATCGCGTCGGGGGACGCCAAGCGCGCCGTCAAGGAGCTGGAGAGGGCCCTGGAGCTGGCGCCCAACGACCCCAACACCGAGACGCTGCTGGGGTGGGCGCAGATGCTGCGCGAGCAGTACGACGACGCGCTCATGACGTACTACAAGGTGCTCATGAAGGACCCCAACAACCCGCTGGCCCGAGTGAACCTGGGGTACATCTGCCTCAAGAAGGGGATCTTCGGCGAGGCTATCGAGCACCTGAGCAAGGCTATCCGGCAGGAAAGCGACCGCAAGGCGCAGATGTACGCGCACCTCTACATGGGCCTGGTGTATCTGGAACGCGAGATGTACGAAGACGCGCGCGGCTTCTTCAAGCGCACACTGGAGCTTGCGCCCAACATGCTGGAGGCCTGGTGGGAGACGGGACGCGCGTTCTATCGGGAAGGCCGCACGGACGAGGCGAGGGAGGCCTGGCGCACGGGGTTCCAGGTCAACCGGTTCAACCTGTGGGGCGAGCGCTGTGGCAAGGCGCTGGCGCAGCTGGAGGCCGGACAGCCGGTCACCGCCTGACGCGCGTCCTGCTCGCCATTTTCCTTCTTCTCCTTTCCTTCTCGGTCCGGCCCGGCCCCGCCGCCGCGCAGACGGCGGACGCGGACACCCTCCAGGCCGGCACCGTGCGCGTGATCCACGCGCCGCGCCACCTGCCGCTGGCCCGCGAGGTGCTCGCCACGGCCACGCGGCCCATGCCGCTCCCCGGCTTTGGGCGCGGCGCCGTGCCGGACTCCTCCATCATCATCCTGGCGCCCACGCCCGCGGACTTCAGCGCGGCCACGGGGGGGCGGGCGCCGGAGTGGGCGGGCGGCGTGGCCATCCCGGACTACCGCATCATCGTCCTTCCCGTCTATCCCATCCCCAACGTCCGGCCTTCGGACGCGGCCGCCACGCTACGCCACGAGGTCGTGCACCTGGCCCTGCGCGAGCGGCTGCCGGGGACCATCCCGCGCTGGTTCAACGAGGGATACGCGGAGGTCGCCGCCGGCAGCTGGGACGTGGAAAGCGGGTGGACGCTGCGCCTGGCGTTCCTGCTGGGCAGGGCGCCGCCGCTGGATTCGCTGGAGATGGCGTGGCCCCGCTCCGCCGCCCGCGCGAAGATGGCGTACCTGCTCTCGGCCACGATGGTGGACCACCTGCGGCGGCGCAGCGGCGAGCGCGGCTTTGCGCTGCTGATGGACAACTGGCGCCGCGAGGGCTCGCTGGACCGCTCCGTCCGCATCACCTTCGGGATGACGATGGGGCAGCTGGAGGACGAGTGGCGCAAGGACGTGCGCAAGCGCTACGGCTGGCTTTCCGTGGCCGGCAACGTGGGGCTGATCTGGGTGATTGCGCTGGTGGTGGGGTTCGCGGCCATCATTCCGCGCCGCATCCGCAACCGCGAGCGGGTGGAGGCGATGGAGCGCGAGAACCTGATGCTCCCGCCGCCCCGCAACGACGGCGTGGACGTGGAGTACCCCATCGCCTTTCCCGCGGACGAGCGGTAGCCGGACTCCGCCGTCTGGCCGATGAGAGACGGCCCGCGCCTCGCGAAGAGAGGCGCGGGCCGTTTTCGTTGTGTGCCCGGCATGGGCTGGAGCTTGGAGGTGAAAGTCCTCTGGGGAGTTGGTCATAGCGACCCGAGCGAATGGCAAGGTGCTGAGCCGCGAGGACAGCGCTGAAAGAAGCCGCTAGCGAGACCCGCGAGCCGACGAACAGAAACCGGATATGAGGCGGTGCCGAGCAGGGCGAGCGTGCAACGTAACGCGAAGCTCTCATGACCAAGGCTCAGGCGGCGTAGATCCGGCGGTTGCGCGGGGATAGTTCCAGTTCTTACCCGGGGAGATCTCGCCTTGCCTCTGAAAGGGGGACGCCGACGGGAGTTGTACGCGGCGGAGCGAGAAGTCAGCAGAGGCCATAGTAGTCGGAGGAGGTGCCGAAGGCGCTTGTACCCAGCCTCGCCGATGAAGGGCTGAACGGAAGGGAGGCCGAACACTGCGAACCTCAGAGGTGCATCGCCTCAGATGCCTGCTTCGGCGGGGCTCGCACGGGAGGGTAGGG
>DATING010001011.1:0-2175 GCA_035474555.1 Longimicrobium sp.
TTCGCCGACAGGTCCGGCACGGGCGGGTGCCGTGGGGTACACGGGGTCCGTGAGGGCCGTGCCGAGCCGAGTGCCCATCGGCAGCCTGCACCGCGCACCGAAGTTCTCCCCCTCCCGCCGCGAAGCGGGGGAGGGGGCCGGGGGGAGGGGGCCCTCGCCCGCTGCACGATTTCCGCTCAGCCGCCGAGATCTCGACCTCGTGCCTTCCGCCGGGGAGGGCACTCGCCCGCATCACCCGCAGGAACTCCGTTCCCGATCCATCAATCCGTGGCCAATCCCACCGAAAAGCCCGCTCCGCCGCTCGCGTTCGCGGTGGAGACGTTCCTGGACCACCTGCGCTTCGAGCGCGGCCTCAGCGACAAGACGCTGGAGGCGTACGAGCACGACGTAGCGCGGCTCGCCGTCTTCGCGCGGGCGCAGGGGCGCGCTGGGCCAGGCGAGATCACGACGGGGGACCTGCGCAAGTTCATGCTCCTGCTCAAGGACCTGGGGCTGGCGCCGTCGTCCATCGCCCGGAACGTGGCCGCCATCCGCACCTACTTCCGCTTTCTGCTGGGCGAAAACCTCGTCGTGGCGGACCCCAGCGAGCGCATCGACACGCCCAAGGGGTGGAAGACGCTCCCGGACGTGCTCTCGGTTGAGGAGATCGGGCGGCTGGTGGAGACGCCGGACCTGGCGCGGCCGCTGGCCTGGCGCGACCGGGCCATGCTGGAGTTCGCGTACGCGAGCGGGGTGCGGGTGAGCGAGCTCACGGACCTGCGCGTGCGCAACCTGCACCTGGACGAGGAGTTCGCCAGCGTTTTCGGCAAGGGTGGCAAGGAGCGGCTGGTGCCCATCGGGCGGCGGGCGGTGGGAGCGATGGCCATCTACCTGCGCGAGACGCGCCCCCGGCTGGACCGCGGCAAGTCCGACGGCCGCGTGTTCCTGAACGCGCGCGGCGGGCCGCTGACGCGGATGGGCGTGTGGAAGATCCTGCAGCAGCACGTGGAGGCGGCGGGCATCGAGAAGCACGTGTCGCCGCACACGCTGCGGCACTCGTTCGCCACGCACCTGCTGGAGGGCGGCGCGGACCTGGTGGCCGTGCAGGAGATGCTGGGCCACGCCGACATCAGCACCACGCAGATCTACACGCACGTGGACCGCACCTTCCTGCGCCAGACCCACAAGTCCTTTCACCCGCGCGGGTGAGCTTCTGGCGGGAACTCGGGCATTCTCCAGTACCTTCACCCCGCCTCGGCGGCACCTCGCACGCCGCTTGGGGGAGGGAATCCATGTTCCAGGCCATTGCATGGGACCATCGATGACACCGCTGCCCATCCACCTGCTTCCCACGGTCTCCCCCATGCTCGCGGAGACCGTGCTGTCCGTTGCCGCGGCCGGGGACATCATCGCGTGCGACTTCTACGTGCAAGGCGCGGAGCGGGGGGAAGAAATCCCGGGAGGCTACCGGCTGGGCCGCCTGTTGAACGTGGATCATCACGCACCGACGGCGCGCATGTCGCGCATCGTGTCCAGCACCAATCTGGCCGTGGCGCAGCTGGCGGCGGCCCCTCCGCAACGCGCCACCGTCGTCCTGAACCATGGCGACTGCGACAGCGTTCTCTCGGGTGCGATCATGGCGGGGCTCCTTGCTCCCGATCCGAGATACGAAGCCGCCGCGATCGCCGCGGATCACACGGGAGAGGCCAATCCCATCGCAGACCTGCTTCAAGCCCTGGATCCCCTCCGGGATCTCCAGTTCTCGCTGTCCAGCCTGGACGCGCTGGAACAGGGGCATCCACCAGAGCCCATCGTTCGCGAACGATTGCGGAACCGGGAAATGGAACGACGGAAGGCAGAGCAGTACGTCCAGGAGGGCCGTTTCCATCAAGCGGGTCGGCTTGCTTGGGCGGTCCTAGACGACAAGGTGGATCCGATCTTCTTTCCCGCCCTCCTGCCGGATGCCTGGACGATCCTGCTCGCGGTGCCCATGCCGGAGCATCCCGGCCGCTGGGAAGCCAAGCTACGCCTGGGGATGTCGGCGCCTCCCGGAGCAACGCTGCACGACCTGGCAATCCGGGCATTCGATCCTGCATTCGGAGGTCGCTGGAACGCGGGCTCCAACCGGAGGGCGGGCGGTACGGCCATTCGTGTGGAGGAATATGCCGCCGCGCTCCAGGAGCGGATGCAACGCAT
>DATING010001012.1:0-2680 GCA_035474555.1 Longimicrobium sp.
AATTCATTCGCTCGGCTGGGGACTCCGCTGCCGTCCACTGATCCGCGGAGACAAAAAAGCCGGCGGATGCGCATCCGCCGGCCTCCGTCGTTCGTGCGGGGCGCGCCGGCTACCAGCGCGCGAACACGGGCGTCGTCATCCCGTCCACCAAGATGTCCTGCCAGCCGGAGCCCAGGTCGTCCCAGAGCTGGACCTGCGTGATGCGCCATGCGTCGCCTTCGCGCTCCAGCACGTAGCGGAACTGCTGGCCCTCGCCGCGGAGCTCCTGCTGCTCGATGGTGAGCGCGGCGCCCGCGGGAAGGGGCGTGGTGTTGCGGACGACCGTCATCACCAGCGCGCGCGTCGGGGTGGCCATGTCCACCGCCTCCACCTCGCGCGCGTATGTCTGCCGCACGAAGGGCGAGGCAAGCACATCGCGCGCGCGCCCCGCCACCGTCTGCTCGTACGCGCGGCGGATGGCCGCGAACGGATCGCGGTCCGCCGGCCCCGTGACGATGCTCGCGGCCACGGAATCCAGCGCGTCCTGCATCCGCCAGTAGCTGCGCAACGCCGCCTCCGGCGTGCTCAGGTCCACGGCCGGCTGCTGCGCCCGCACGGGAACTGCGGCGCATCCAATCAGCACGACCATCGCGAGCAGCGAACGGATCCTGATCATCCTCATTCTACTACCTGGCACCTGGTACTCGGCCCTTGGAACCGCCGTTCTCACTCCAGCACCAGCAGGACCGCGCCCTTGTCCACGGTCTGCCCGGGCTTCACGGCGATGCTGGCCACGACGCCGTCGGCGGGAGCCTTGAGCTCGTTCTCCATCTTCATCGCCTCCACGACGACGACGCCCTGCCCCGCCTTGACAGCCTGCCCCACCTCCACCTCCACCTTCACCACCAAGCCCGGCATGGGCGCCACGATGGTCTTGTCCGCCACGTCGTCGGCGGCGCCGGTCATCTCGCGGATGGCGCGGGTGCGCTCGTCCACGGCGTCGGCGGTGAACCGCTCCGCGCCCACGCCCACGTGCCACCGCCCGCGCCGGTCGCCGGGCGCGGCCGTGATGGCGTGCGAGCGGCCGTCCACGAGCAGGTGGCGCGTCTGGGTGCCGGGGAGCGCCGTCAGGTGCGCGTCCACGGGGGTACCGTCCACCACGGGCGTGGCGCCGGTCAGGTCCACCTCCACGTCGCGCCCGGCGATGGTGACGAAGTAGCGCATGCGATCCAGGTCCAGCGGCGGATGAGAGTCATCGAAACGAAGCGCAGCAAGGTGCTCGCGGGGGCACGCGCACGCAAGTCCACCCGCACGGGCGCGGCCGGCGAAGGCAGCCGTTCAAGAACGTTGACACGCGCAGGGCAGCCGCGCATCGTAATCTCTTTAGGCGCCGTTTAATCCAACCATCCAAACCGAGGAGGCGAGGCATGCGCAAGCTCACGCTGAACCTGGACGACCTGCAGGTGGATTCATTCGCCACCGACCTGGAGCGCGCGTCGCGCGACGGCACCGTGCGAGGATACTTCACGAATCCCTGCGTCATCACCGTGAGGACGGACGGCGCGACCTGTCCCTACACCTGCGACGACGGCACCTGCGTGGGAAGCTGCCAGGGCACCTCGTGCTACCTGCCCGCGTGCAACACCTGCGAGTCGTGCCCCGGCGGCCCTTGCCAGGCCTACGAGACGAACCCCTGCACCGTCTGATGTCCGTCCACCCCAACCCACCCCAACCCACCCCGAGGTGACCGATGAACAAGCTGAAACTGGAGATGGATGACCTGCGCGTGGAGTCGTTCGACACGGGCGCCGATCATGAGGCGCGCGGCACGGTGATGGGCCTGGGAAGCCGCGTACCGGGCCGCGACGACGGCACCACGACGACGGACGAGCCGGTCACGTACGGCGGCGGCTCCTGCAACGCCGGCATCTGCACCAACGACTACGGGTGCGTCGACAGCTGGGCCAACGGCTGCCAGAGCGACCCCAACAACCCCACGTTCGGCTGCTGAGGTTCGGCCCCGAACAGAGCGGCCGTGCAAACTGGAACGGGCCGCCGGACGAGATGTCCGGCGGCCCGTCGTCGCTTTTCCGATGGGATGGGATCCGCTACTCAGCCGCCACCAGCAGCGCGACCGACTCCACGTGCGCCGTCTGCGGAAACCGGTCGAACGAGCGGATGGATTCCAGCCGGTACGCGGGCGCCATCCGCTTGAGGTCGCGGGCGAGTGTCGCGGGATTGCAGGAGACGTAGAGGATGCGCGCCGCCGGCGCCGCCACCAGTGCGTCCGCCGCCTCCCCCGCGATCCCCGCGCGGGAAACTACTTGACGCCCATCCGACTCGCCGCGATCATCTACCAGTTCCCGCCAGGAGCCAAGGTTTACGAGATCCCGGCCAGGAGTAACTGGACCGGATTTCCGCAAGCCAATCAAGTGCTTACGTATCGAACGCACCAACCACCACCCTCTCCAGGAGACATTGCATGTCACAGACAAAGCTGACGCTGGACTCGCTGAAGGTGGAGACTTTCGCAACGAGCGACGTCCCCGGTGATTCACCGGCCTCACTCGACACCTTCGCCACCACGGGCGGGCCATACCTCTGCGCCGTGGACTGTGGCAGCGGGGGCTGCCGAACCGAACTCTGCGGCTGATCAGCGACGACATTGAATTGCACGAAAGGCCGCCGGACATCGTCGTCC
>DATING010001013.1:0-3008 GCA_035474555.1 Longimicrobium sp.
TACCGCAGCCGGTCGTCCGGGTACTCGGGGTCCAGCGCCACGTACGCGCCCCCCGCCTTGAGGAGCGCCAGCATCCCCACCACCAGCTCCAGGCTCCGCCCGATGCAGATCCCCACCGGCACGTCCGGACCCACGCCCAGCGAGCGGAGGTGGTGCGCCAGACGGTTGGCCCGCGCGTTCAGTTCGGCGTAACTCAGCGCCTCCCCCTCGTAGACGACCGCGTCCGCGTGGGGCGTGCGCGCCACCTGCGCCTCGAAGAGCTGGTGGATGCACAGCCCGGCGGGATACTCCGTCTCCGTCGCGTTCCACTCCACCAGCATCCGCCGGCGCTCCCCCTCGCCCAGGAGCTCCAGCTCCGACAGGCGCACGTCCGCGTCCGCGGAAACCTGCTCCAGCACCCGCTCCAGGTGCCCCAGCATCCGCCGGACCGTGCTCTCGTCGAACAGGTCCGTGCTGTAGGTGAAGGCTGCCCGCAGGCCCCCCGCGCCCTCTGCGAACGCCAGGCTCAGGTCGAACTTGGCGGTCTCGGAGCTCGCGTACGCCCGCTCGATCAGCAGTCCCGGCAGCTGGGGCCCGGAGCCCTCCGGCGTGCGCAGCGAGAACGACACCTGGAAGAGCGGGGAGTGGCTCAGGCTGCGCTCCGGCTGCAGCTCGGCCACCAGCCTCTCGAAGGGCACCTCCTGGTGCTCGTACGCCCCGAGCGTCACCTCCCGCACCCGCCGCAGGGTCTCGCGGAAGCTCGGGTCGCCCGACAGATCCGTCCGCAGCACCAGGGAATTGATGAAGAAGCCGATCAGCGCCTCCACCTCGGCACGCGTGCGTCCCGCGATCGAGCTGCCCACGACGACGTCCTCGCTGCCGCTGTACCTGGAAAGCAGCACCTGGAACGCAGACAGCAGCGTCATGTACAGCGTCGTCCCCTCGCTCCGCCCCAGCCGCTGGAGCCGCTCCAGGACCCCCCCGGAGATCTGCGTCCAGGCGCTGGCGCCCCCGTGCGTCCGCACCGCCGGGCGGGGACGGTCCGTCGGCAGGTCCAGCAGCTCCGGCGCACCCGCCAGGCGCTCCCGCCAGTAGGAGAGCTGCCGATCCAGCGCCTCACCCTCCAGCTGCTCGCGCTGCCACACCGCGTAGTCGGGGTACTGCACCGCCAGCTCCGGCAGCGGCGACTCCCCGCCGCCGAGGTACGCCGCGTACAGCGCCGACAGCTCGCGGAACAGCACACCCATGCTCCACCCGTCGCTGACGACGTGGTGCATGGAGAACAGGAGCACGTGATCCTCTTCGTCCAGCCGCAGCAGCCCCGCGCGAAAGAGCGGGCCCGCCGACAGGTCGAACGCGCGCCGGGCTTCCTCGCCCGCGCGCTGCCTCGCCGCCGCCTCGCGGTCCGCCTCGTCCAATCCCGACAGGTCCTCCACCGGCAGCGCGAAGCCGTCAAAGGGCGCGATGGTCTGCACCGGCGAGCCGTCCGCTTCGCCGAAGACCGTCCGCAGCGACTCGTGACGCCGGACGATCTCCCCCAGCGCGCGCTCCAGCGCCGCCCGGTCCAGCGCGCCACCCAGGCGCCACGCCACGGGGATGTTGTAGGTGGTGCGCCCCGGCTCCAGGCGGTCCAGGAACCAGAGCCGCTCCTGTGCGAACGACAGCGGCAGCGGCTGGTCGCGATCCACCGGGACCACCGGCGGCAGCACGGGCAGCTCCGCGCGGCGCATCTCCTCCACGCGCACGGCCAGCTCCCCCACCGTGGGCCCCTCGAAGAGCGCCCGCAGCGGCAGCTCCACGCCGAACACCGCGCGCACCCGCGAGACCACGCGCGTGGCCAGCAGCGAGTGGCCGCCGAGCTCGAAGAAGCTCTCCTCCACCCCCACCCGCTCCAGCCGCAGCACCTCCGCCCAGATCCCCGCCAGCACCTCCTCCACCGGCGTGCGCGGCGCCACGTACCGGTCCTCCGCCGACGCGAGCTCCGGCGCCGGCAGCGCCCTGCGGTCCAGTTTGCCGCTCGGCGTCAGCGGCAGCCGGTCCAGCGGGACGAACGCCCCCGGCACCATGTGCTCCGGCAGACGCTGCCGCAGGTGCGCGCGCAGCTCGGCCGCGTCCACCTCGCCGACGACGTACGCCACCAGCCGGTTCCGCCCCGACGCGTCCTCGCGCGCCACCACGGCGCAGTCGCGCACCTCCGCCCGCCCCCGCAGCGCCGCCTCCACCTCGCCCGGCTCCACGCGGAAGCCGCGCACCTTGACCTGCTGGTCGATGCGTCCGAGGTACTCCAGCTCCCCGCCGGCCCGCCACCGCGCCCGGTCGCCCGTGGCGTACAGCCGTCCGCCCGGCTCGGCCGCGAAGGGGTCCGGGATGAAGCGCCGCGCGGTCAGCGCCGGCCGGCCCAGGTAGCCGCGCGCCACCTGCGCGCCGGCCACGTACAGCTCGCCGGGGACGCCCACGGGGAGCGGCCGCAGCGCGCCGTCCAGCACGTAGACCCGCGTGCCGGCGACCGGCCGGCCGATCGGGGGCAGCGGGCTCCATCCGGTGGGGTCGGCGGAGAGCCCGTGCGCCGTGGCGACGTGCGTCTCCGTGGGACCGTAGTGGTTGATGAGCCGGCGCCCCGCGGCACCGCCCATCAGCGCGGAGAGCTGCGGCGTGGACACCAGCTGCTCGCCCGCCGTGACCACCTCGCGCAACAAGAGCGAGACCCGGGTTTCCGCGACCGCTTCCGCGAGCGACTGGAGGGCGACGAAGGGGAGAAAGACCCGCTCGACGCCGTGCCGGGCCAGGAAGTGGGCCAGCTGGACGGGATCGCGACGCAGTTCGTCGTCCACCAGCACCAGCTCGCCACCGGAGGCCAGCGTGACGGCGATCTCCTGGAAGGAGACGTCGAAGCTCAGCGACGCGAACTGCAGCGTGCGGCGGGGTCCCTCCAGCACCGCGTCGTCCTGGTGCCATCCCACCAGGTTGGACAGCGCGGCGTGCGACATCATCACGCCCTTGGGCAGCCCGGTCGAACCGGACGTGTAGAG
>DATING010001014.1:0-2448 GCA_035474555.1 Longimicrobium sp.
CCGGCGGTCGGCCCACATCCCCAGGAAAAGGAACAGGAGGATGGAGGCCGCGAACTGCAGCCCCACCCCCATCAGCTCTCCTGCTTGGGGGCCTCCGTGCCTGGGCCCGGGCCGTAGCGGATCTGCCGGCATGGTCGCTCGCTCCTGCAGTTCCTAGGGGGTGCTGGCGGGCCCAATATAGGAGCTTGTGAAATTTTTCGCAAGCTCGTCACGAAGGTGTGAAAGTGCTTGCTTGACGCCGATTCTCGCTGGCGTCTAATTTGCCGCACGTGAGCGGCCGGAGCGGTCGAACGTCCGCCCGGCGGCCGCCCCGCGGCCCTCGCCCCTGCCGGAAGCACCCGAATGCCCGTCCGCCGTATCGCCGTACTCGCCGCCGCCGTGCTGGCCGCCGCCTGCGCCCCCGCCGCGCCCCCCGCCGGGACTGGGGCGCCCGCGCCCCGGCAGGACGCCGCACCCGCGGCCCTGGCGACGTCGCTTTCCGTGGAGACGGCGGGCGACACGGTGCGGATGACGCTGCAGGTGACCAACGCCACCGCCGGCCCGCTCGCGGTCGCCTTTCCCTCCGGGCAGACGTACGACTTCGCCGTGCTGCGCGGGAGCGATACGCTGTGGCAGTGGTCCGCCAACAAGCGGTGGACGCAGGCCCTGCGCGAGGAGACGCTTGCGCCGGGCGAGACGCGCACCTACACGGAGCCGTGGGTGCCGGAATCCCCCGTGCGGGGCGAGCTCACGGCCCGGGGCTGGCTCACGTCCAGCAGCCACCCGGTGGAGCGCACCGCCACCATCCGCCTGCCTTGAACAGGCCCGGGGGCGCGCGCACGTTCCATTCCCAATCCGCCGCTGCCGCCGTGGCGGAATCCGCCCTGTACCCGGGCGACGATCCCTTTGCGGACCTGCCGGGGCAGGCGGACGTGCTTTCCGCCGCCAAGCGGCTGCGGGGGGTGGCGCGCCGCACGCCGCTGGAGCGCTCGCCCTGGCTGTCCGACATCGTGGGATCGGACGTTTACCTCAAGCTCGAAACCCAGCAGCGCACGGGCTCGTTCAAGCTGCGGGGTGCCTACAACGCCATCGCCTCGCTCTCCCCCGAGGCGCGCGCGCGGGGGCTGGTGACGGCGTCCGCGGGGAACCACGGGCAGGGGGTGGCGCTGGCGGCGTCGCTGCTGGGCGCGCGGGCCCTCGTCTTCGTCCCCGCGAGCGCGCCGGAGGCCAAGAAGCGGCGCATCGCCCGCTGGGGGGCGGAGCTGCGGGAAACCGCGGGCGGCTACGACGAGGCGCACCACGCGGCGGAGGCGCATGCGGGCCGGACGGGCGCCACCTTCGTGCACGCCTTCAGCGACCCGGCCGTGGTCGCGGGCCAGGGGACGGTGGGGCTGGAGATCGTGGAGGAGCTGCCCGAGGTGCGGACGATCGTCGTCCCCGTGGGCGGCGGCGGGCTCGTGGGGGGGATCGGGATCGCCGCGCGGGCCCTGGGGACGGGGATCCGCATCGTGGGCGCGCAGACGGAGGAAACGCGGGCCATGCACGCCTCGCTGGAGGCCGGCCGTCTCGTTTCCCCGCCCTACGGCGCCACGCTCTGCGAGGGGTTGTCGGGGGACGTGGACGCGCGCAGCCTGGCGCTGGCGGAACGGGTGGTGGATCGCATCGTGGTGGTGCCGGAAGCGTCCGTACGGGACGCCATGCGCCGCCTTTTCGAGGAGGAGGGGATCGTGGCGGAAGGATCGGCGGCGGTGGCCGTGGCGGCGGTGCTGGCGGGAGCAGTGGAAGCGGGCCCCGCGGCCGTCGTCCTGACGGGCGGCAACGTGGACGGGGCGCGCCTGGCATCCATCCTGGGCGAGGACGGCGGATGATCCTCCCCTTTGGCGGCATCCATCCGCGCATCCACCCCACGGCCTTCATCGCGCCCACGGCCGTCGTCATCGGCAACGTGACGGTGGAGGCGGAGGCGAGCGTGTGGTTTGGCGCGGTGATCCGCGGCGATGAGCCGGAGTTCGAGATCCGGGTGGGCGCGCGCACGAGCATCCAGGACAACGTCGTGCTGCACGTGAGCCGGCAGGGGCCCACGATCATCGGCCCGGACGTGACGGTGGGGCACGGCGCCATCCTGGAAAGCTGCGTCGTCGGCGCACGGGCCCTGATCGGGATGAACGCCGTGGTCCTGCAGCAGGCCACCGTGGGCGAGGAGGCGCTGGTCGCCGCCGGGGCCGTGGTGGGCCAGGGCGCGACCATCCCCCCGCGCACGCTGGCCGCGGGGACGCCGGCGAAGGTCAAGAAGGAGCTGGAGGGCGAGTCGCTGCGCTGGGTAAGCACCAGCGCGGAGCACTACGTGGAGCTGTCGCGCGCCTACCTGTCGCAGGGCATCGGGGCGCAGGGCATCGGGGCGCAGGGGTTCGGGGCGCTGGAGATTGGGACGCGGGGGATTGGGGCGGCGGACGTGGGGCACACCGGAGG
>DATING010001015.1:0-8071 GCA_035474555.1 Longimicrobium sp.
CCAGGTTCCGGGGACGAGGCTCCACGTCCACCTCCTTGAGCTCATAGACGCGGCCGCCGTCCGCCACCACCTGGCTCATGGAGTATACGGGCTCGCCCTGCTCCGTGCGCCCCGCGCTGGAGACCGCCCCCTCGCCGGCCACCGCCTCCGCCAGGCGCGGCGGCTGCCACTGGATGTTCATCTGCGCGCGGACGGGCACGGGACGGCCGCCCACCTGCGCGGGGATGAAGCGGAGCGCTGCGACCGCCGTGATCGTCGGCCCGTCGAACACCGAATCGGTCGATTGTACCACGCTGGGATCGAGCACCGTGCCGTCCGGCTGCACGACGAACGACACGAGCACCGTGCCGGCCGTCCCCGCCTGCAGCTCGGAGGGAGGATACCCCGCAGCCAGCGCGGCCTGCAGGGCGGGAAGGTTGGCGGCCCGGGGCGGCTGCTCCACCTCCGTCAGGTCGTACACCCGCGCGCTGTCCGCCACCGCCGCCGCGTCCGCCTGCGCGCGCAGCGGGGACGCCAGCGCGAGCAGCGCGGCGAGGGGCAGGAGCGTGCGGATGCCCGTACGCGGATGGGGAAAGCGCTTCATGGCTGCTCCGGACGGTGAGGAAAAGGACGACGGATTTGCGCACGGTCATGGCCGCTCCCGCGAGCCTGGGGGAGATGAACCCACACGGGCACGGCGCGGTCGTCCGCCCGCACGGCGTGAAAGCGCACCACCTGCAGCGCCTCGGGGCTGGGCGGATCGAGATGCGGGTCCGTGCTGCTCAGGAGGGTGGCATGCCCGGGAGCCCCCTCCGCATCCACGCGAAAGCGCAGCTCCACCTGCCCGCGCTCCGGAGCCGTGCGAAAAGAAGGTGCTTCATCAGGCTGGCTCGCCGGGGAGAATCAGGTCCGGGAGACGGCCCGCGTACGCGGCGGAGCGTTGATCGGAGTGATCGGAGTACGGAAGGCCAAAGCGGCGCGGATTCAGCGGCGCAGAAACATAAGGCTATCCACGGGTACGAAGAAGGGCGCGGGCCGAAGCCCCGCGCCCTTCTTGCCTGCTGGACCCGATGCGGGAGAAGGCTTACGCCCGCTCCTCCTCGCCGGCAGCTGCGCCTGCGTGCGCCCCTCGTGCTCCCAGGGCTGTCCCGCGGAGACGCCGTGAAGCGTGACGCAGCGGGAGAGCGCCTGGGCAAAGAGCCGGGCGAGGTTGTTGACCAGGATCCGCGCGGCCGGGGGGGGGCGCAGCTGTTACGCGGCTCGGTTCGCATCCACGGAAAGCGGCGGAGAGCTGATTGCCCGCCGCCGCTTCGACGATCGGTCTGGGGTACGATCCGTGACCGCCGGGCTCTCAGGGCATCGCCGGAATCCGGCTGCCGACCGGCTCGGTTTGGGAAGCGGGCTTCCCCACGCTCCATTGGATAGGCAGCTCCACCCACACGGGCACGGCCCGTCCCCCCACGAGCGCCGGACGAAAGCGGAGCACCTGGATGGCTTGCATGGTCGCCACGTTGAGGCCGGGCTCGCTGCTGCTGGTAATGGTGACGCTACCCTCCCGCACCGCGCCTTCCGCCGTAATGGCGAAGCGCACCTGCACCAGCCCCTCCCTACCCGCATCCCGGAGGACCGGCGGATACAACCGCTCCAGCTCCCGGCGCAGGACGGCCAGGTTGGTCGGCCGGGGCTGCACCTCCACCGCCCTGAGCTCGTAAACTTGAGCGTTCGCGACCACGGGGCTCATGGCGTAGACCGCCTCTCCCTCTTGCGTGCGCCCTGCGGGGGTGACGTTCCCTTCCGCGGCCACCGCTTCGGCGGGCCGGGGCGCCTGCCACTGAATGGGAAGCTCCAAGCGCACGGCGACGGGCTTCCCCGCGACGGCCGCCGGCGTAAAGCGCAGCAGGCGCACGGCCGCCACGGTGGCGGAGTCGAACCCCGGCTCGCTGGAGCTCACCACCCCCACCTCGCGCGTGTCGCCCTCGGGGCTCACCACCAGCGACACCACGACGGTGCCCTGCCGGCCGGCGCCCCGCAGCTCCGCCGGGTACCCCGCTTCCAGCGCCGCGCGCATGTCGGCCACGTTGGTGGGACGCGGCATCGTCTCCACCTGGGCGAGCTCGTACACACCGCCGGCGGGCCCGTCCTGCGCCCCGGCCGGCATGGCCGCGCAGCAGAGCGCGGCGGCAAAGAGAATATGCTTCATCGGCAGGCTCTCCTCTGGAGAAATGGCCTGTAGGGAAAGAAGGCGCAATGGGATACGAAAACACCGGTTTCCAGGATTCACCGGCTTGGCGGCGATGGAAGAAACCGGCGACAATGGGCGGGAAACCGGCGGCGCCGCCACAGTCCCGCTGGAGTTCGGCGTCGGCCCTCGATCAGCCAGGACGCCGCACGTCCGCCGGGCCCAGGACAGCAGAAAGGGCGCGGGGCCGAAGCCCCGCGCCCTTCTTGCCTGCTGGACCCGATGCGGGAGAAGGCTTACGCCTGCTCCTCCTCGGCGGCGTCGTCGGAGGCCGGGGCCTCCTCGGCCGAAGCCTCGGCAGCGGGCGCCTCGTCGGCAACCGCAACCGGCGCCTCGTCGGCGACGGCGTCCGTGACCTGCGCGTTCACGGCCGTGTCCTCAGCGGTGTCCTCAGCCGCGCCCTCGGTCTCCTCGGCCGCCTGCGGCGCGGGAGCGGTGGCCAGCTGCTGGAACTGCGGCTCGCCGCCCTCGAACTTGGGCACCCGCACCACTTCGCAGACGATGCGGTAGTTGGCCGCGTCGACCTCGGTGATGCGCATGTCGAGCACGTCGCCCTCGGCGAACACGTCCGCCGGGTTCTGCAGGCCGGTCACGCCGATCTGCGAAACGGGGACGAAGCCCTCCACGTCGTTGCCCAGGTCCACCGCCACGCCCTTGTCCTGCAGGCGGCTGATGGGACCGGCGATCTCCTGGCCCACGTGGTACTGCGTGGCGATGTCGCCCCACGGGTCGTCCTGGGTCTGCTTGAGGCCCAGCGAGATGCGCTTGTTCTCGGCGTCCACGCCCAGGATCACCACGTCCACGTCGTCGCCCTTCTTGACGACCTCGGACGGGTGCTGGATGCGCTTGGTCCAGCTCATGTCGGAGATGTGCACCAGGCCGTCGATGCCCGGCTCGATCTCCACGAAGGCGCCGAAGCTCGTGAGGTTGCGGACCTTGCCGCTCAGGCGCGTGCCCACCGGGTACTTGGCCGGGAGCGCATGCCAGGGATCCTCCTCGATCTGCTTCATGCCCAGCGAGATCTTCTCGCCTTCCGGATCCACCTTCAGGATCACGGCCTCGATCTCGTCGCCCAGCGTGACGATCTTGCTGGGGTGCCGGACGTTGCGCGTCCAGCTCATCTCGCTGATGTGCACCAGGCCCTCGACGCCCTTCTCCAGCTCCACGAAGGCGCCGTAGTTGGTGATCGAGACCACGCGGCCGCGCACGCGCGCGCCCACCGGGTACTTCTTCTCGACGTCCTTCCAGGGGTACTCCTGGAGCTGCTTCAGGCCCAGCGACAGGCGCTCGCGCTCCCAGTCGATGTCCAGGACCTTGACCTCCAGCTCGTCGCCGATGCCCACCACCTCGGACGGGTGGCCCACACGGCCCCACGACATGTCGGTGATGTGCAGCAGGCCGTCCATGCCGCCCAGGTCGATGAACGCGCCGAAGTCGGTGATGTTCTTGACCACGCCCACGCGCTGCTGCCCGACCTCGAGCTCCTTCTTGAGCTTGTCGCGCTTGATCTCGCGGTCGGCCTCGAGGAGCACGCGGCGGCTCACGACGATGTTGCGCCGGCGCTTGTTGAGCTTGATGATCTTGAACTCATAGCTCTCGCCGATCAGGTCCTCGATGTTCGGGACCCGGCGCAGCGCGATCTGCGAGCCCGGAAGGAACGCGTCCACGCCCATAAGGTCGACGGTGACGCCGCCCTTGATCTTGCGCGTAAGCGTGCCCTGCACCGGATCGCCCGCCTCGTACGCGACGCGGATCTGCTCCCACACGCGCAGGAAGTCGGCCTTCTTCTTGGACAGGACGACGACGCCGTCCTCGTCCTCCAGGTTCTCCAGGAAGACCTCGACCTCGTCGCCGATCTGCAGCGAGTCGATGTCCTTGAACTCGTCGCGCGTGACCGCGCCCTCGCTCTTGAAGCCCAGGTCCAGGATCACCGCCTTGTCGGTGATGCGAAGGACCCGCGCCTTGACGATCTCACCCTCTTCGATGTTGCTGAGGGTGGGCTCGTACATGTCCAGCATGGCCTCGTACTCCTCGGACGTATACTCGTCCTCGTCGTACAGGTCCGCGCGAATGCCCAGGGAGCGCGCGCGCTCCGCAATCTGCTCGATGGTCAGGTCGCTGCCGATGCTGCGGGGGAGCTCGGCAACGGCCACGCCGCTCTCGCTCTCAGGCGAGAACTGCTCGTCGTTCTGGTCTGCCATGGGGAGGAGTATCTCCTGTGATTCAGCCGCCGGTTCCGCAGCGCGGAAGGGGCGGTGGGTAGGGGGTGGATGGATGAGGGCGTCGTAAGCCCGGGTAAACAGACAAACTTACGGAAACTCTTCGCCCGGGTCAACCCCGCCCCGCTCGCGGGCCAGCGCGGCGATTCGGTCCACCTGCTCGGCGAAGCTCAGGGCCGTGGTGTCGATGACGACGGCGTCGTCCGCCTGCCGCAGCGGGGCCGTGGCGCGGCCGCTGTCGATGGCGTCGCGCCCCTGCAGCCGGGCGGCCTCGGCGCGCACTTCTTCCAGCGGGGGCGCGGCGATTCCCTGCTCCATGAGCCGCCGCCGCGCGCGCTCTTCGGCGTCGGCGATGAGGTAGGCCTTGAGCTCGGCGTCGGGAAACACGACGGTGCCGATGTCGCGCCCGTCGGCCACCAGGCCGCCGCGGGCACCGGCCTCGCGCAGGGCGTCCATCAGCCACTCGCGCACGGCGGGCACTGCGGCCATCTGCGACACGTGCGCGTTGACGGCGGGCGTGCGGATCTCGGCGCTCACGTCCGCGCCGGCGACGGAGAGCGTGTACCCGGCCCCGGCGGGGCGGCCGTGCACGTCCAGGCGGTCCAGCTCGTCGGGGGTGAGCTGGTGCCAGCCGTCGGGGTTGATGCCGGCCTGCAGGGCGGCCCAGGTGATGGCGCGGTAAAAGGCGCCGGAGTCCAGGTGGCGGTAGCCCAGGCGCGCGGCGACGGCCTTGGCGGTGGAGCTCTTGCCCGACCCCGCCGGCCCGTCCAGCGCGATGATGATCCCGTCCGGCCGCTTGGTCTCGCTCATCCGATCGTGTGTGCTGGTGGAGCAGAATGTTTTCGAACCGCATGCCTCTACGGCCGCCGCTTCGTGCCCGGAACGCGGGGATCACGCCGGCAGCGGGGCGCCCCCCATCCCCGGCCCTTCCCCCATAAGCTGCATGGGGGAAGGGAGAACTTCGGTCCGTGCGCCCGAGCAGCGCTTGTGCACGGGCCGGGAGCCCCCTCCCCCCGGCCCCCTCCCCCGCTTCGCGGGCAAGAGGGGGAGAACTTCGTGCGCGCCGGAAGCCCGCTTCCGCGCACGAGCTGGGGTGTATACCCTCTCCCACGCAGTTTGTGGGAGAGGGTGGACGAGCCTAAGCGAGGCCGGGTGAGGGCCACCGCCCGCCGCGCGCCGGCACCGTCCCGTCCCATCTTCCTCCCTCCCGCCCGTCCTGCGACGGGTCTTCGTCCGCCCTACCGTCCCGTCACCTTCCGCAGCAGCTCCCAGAACCCGGGAAAGCTCACGTCCACGCACTCGGGGTGGTCGATCTCGATCGCGTTCCCCGGTTGCGCGCCCAGCACGCCGAAGGCCATGGCGATGCGGTGGTCGTCGAACGTCTCCACGCGCCCGGCGAGGGGGCGGTCCGTGCCGCGGACCAGCATCCCGTCCTCCAGCTCCTCCACGTCCCCCCCCAGCCGCCGCAGGTTGTCCGCCACGGCGGCAATGCGGTCCGTCTCCTTGACCCGCAGCTCGCCGGCGCCCGTGATCCGCGTCTCGCCCTCCGCGCGGGCGGCGAGCACGGCCAGCATGGGGACCTCGTCGATCCCGTCCGACACTTCGTGGCCGCCGAGCTCGATCCCCCGCAGCGGCGCGGGGCGCACGACCAGGTCCGCCACGGGCTCGCCGCCGGAGACGCGGGCATCCTCCATCCCGACCGTCGCGCCCATCCGCTCTACCCAGCGCAGGAAGCCGATGCGAGTCGGGTTCACGCACACGTTGCGGATGCGCAGCTCACCGTCATCCGCCAGCAGCGCCAGCGCGACGAGGAACGCGGCGGACGAGGGGTCGCCGGGCACGTCCAGGTCCAGCGGCGGCAGCGCGCGTCCGCTGGGGCGGAGGCCGATCCGCATCCCCGCACCCGTATCCGCCGTCTCCACGTCCTCCCCCAGCGCCAGGAGGATGCGCTCCGTGTGGTCGCGGGACAGCGCGGGCTCCGTGACGGAGACGGGCACGCCCGCGCCCAGGCCGGCCAGCAGCACCGCGCTCTTGATCTGCGCGCTTGCCTTGGGCGAGACGTAGTCGATGCCGTGGAGCGGGCCGCCGAGGACCTCGATGGGCAGGCAGCCGGGCTCGCCGGCCTCGCGAAAGCGGGCGCCCATCTGCCCCAGCGGCTCCGTGATGCGCCGCATGGGCCGGCCACGGAGCGAGTCGTCGCCCGTGAGGGTGCTGGAGAAGGGGCGCGAGGCCAGCAGGCCCATCATCAGCCGCGCCGTGGTGCCGCTGTTGCCGCAGTCCAGCCACGCGGCCGGCGCCGTCCACGACCCGATCCCCCGCCCCGCCACGACGATCTCCGCGCCGTCCGCGGGCAGGTCCGGGACGTCGCAGCCCAGCGCGCGCAGCACGGCGGCCGTGCTCCGGCAGTCCGCGCCGGGGAGCAGGCCCCGCAGCCGGCTTTCGCCGGTGGCGATCGCGCTGAACATCAGCGCGCGGTGGGTCAGAGACTTGTCGCCGGGGACGGCGACGTCGCCGGAAACGTGCAGGTGCGTGGGCATGGGCTCGCGTGGCTGGTTGAGCGCCAACCTACCGGGTGCCGCCCGCGCGCCGCAACGCCGGTTCCGCCGGCGCCTCGACCAGGGCGGACGGATCGGCCGCCATGCAGTCGTCCACGCCCACGCACCCGCACGCCAGGCCGGCCTCGATGGCGTGCCGCATCCGCGTGGCGCGGGCGATGAGCGCGTCCAGCTCCCGCAGCTTGCCGTGCGCGAGCGCCTCCCACCGCGCGCCCAGCGGCGTCTCCGCGCCAAAGCCGTGGAAGAGCGTGCGGATCTCGTCCAGCGTGAACCCCGCCCCCTGCGCGAACCGCAGCACGGCGATCCAGCGCACCACACCGGCATCGTAGCGCCGCTGCCCGTTCTCGCGCAGGGGCGGCGGCAGGATGCCCGCCCGCTCCCAGTACCGCAGGGCGGAGGTGGCCAACCCCGCCCGCCGCGCCACCTCGCCGATCGTCAGCCCGTCCATCGTCCCTCCTTGACTTGAAGCTGAGTTCAAGGTGTAGCGTCGGGCGTGGCGGTGCAATCCGATTCCCGATGGAGGAGCGATCGATGGAGAACGAGGCGATTCCGCTGGCGTGCGTCCCCGGTGCCATCCCGGCGGAGGAGCGCGCCGGGCACTTCGCGCTCGCGCGGCGGCTGTTCGGCGAGGCGGCGGCGGAGCGGCGGGCGTGGAGCGAGGGATACGCGTTCTGCTTCGCGGCGGATGCGTTCGATGACGTGGCGCGGTTCGTGGCGAACGAGCGGAAGTGCTGCCCGTTCCTGGATTTCGAGATCGCGGCGGAGTCCGCCGGGCCGGTCTGGCTGCGGCTGACGGGACCCGCCGGCACCCGCGCGTTCCTGGAGGCTGAGCTCGGCATCACGGGCGCGTGACGGAAGCCCCGCTCCGGCACGGTGATCGGCCGGGCGGGGCTTTTTTGATGGCAGAGAGCGGACCGGACGCTCGATGCCCTACGAACGGAAATCGATCCCGAACTGCGCGCGGCGCTTCCAGAAATACCACATCCACGCGAACTCGAAGACGGAAAGAATCAGGCCGGCCATGATTCCCTCATCCGCAAGGGCAACCACCTTGGTGCCCACGGCGGCAGCCAACTGCA
>DATING010001016.1:0-3382 GCA_035474555.1 Longimicrobium sp.
GGACGGGACTTGGGACGGGACCGCTGGAGCGGCGGTGGGGGCTATGGCCAGGGCGGCTACGGCGGCAGCCAGTACGGCGGCGGGATGAACCGCTACAGCCAGGCGTACGGCGGCCACAGCGGCTTCGGCACCGGCGGCGGCGCCTACGACAACGACTTCACCCCCTACGGCGGATACGGCTACTCCGGCGGGCAGAACCTGGGCGGGCAGAGCCGCGGCGGCCAGTCCGGCGGCTACGGCGCCGGCAGCGGGTTCTCCGGCTACGGCGGCTCGGATGGCGGATACGAGGGCGGCTTCGGCGGCGGGCGTGACGTGCGCGGCGGCGGGGGCTACGGCTACGGCGGCGGATCGTCCGGCGGGTCCGGCGGGTCCGGTGGCTTCGGCGGCGGCCAGGGGTACGGCGGCGGCGCCGGGTACACGGGCGGCGGCTACGGCGGCGGCGGGCAGAACTACGGCGGCTACGGTGGATACGGCGGCGGCCTTTCGGGCGGCGGCGAGAGCGACCGCTCGTACGGCGGCGGCTCCTCCAGCAGCCTGGGCGGCGGCGACGAGCTGCGCCGGATGCGGGCGTCCGACGTGATGACGGACAACCCGGAGACGGTCACGCCCGAGACGTCGCTGGCCGACGCCGCGCGCAAGATGCGCGACCTGGACGTGGGCATCATCCCCGTGGTGGAGAGCGAGACCAACAAGCGCCTCAAGGGGGTGCTGACGGACCGCGACATCGCCATCCGCGCCGTGGCCGAGGGCAAGGACGGCAACACCACGCGGGTCATGGAGGTGATGACCACCGAGGTGGAGACCTGCAACAAGAACGACTCGCTGCGTGACGTGCTGAGCGTCATGGAGCGCGAGCAGGTGCGCCGGGTGCCCATCACGGACCGCGAGGGCCGGCTGGTGGGCATCATCGCGCAGGCCGACGTGGCGACCGAGGTGGACACGCCGCAGGGCCAGCGCCACTTCGCCGACACGGTGGGCGAGATCTCCGAGCCCGGCAATCCGCGTGGCCGCGGCGGCTGGGGCGGCACCAGCGGCGGGCGCAGCAGCCAGGGTCGCGGCGGCCAGGGCGGCGGCGGGCTGATGGGCGCCGTGCGCAGCGCCGTGAGCAGCCTGGGCGGCACCAACGACGCGTCGCCCCGGACGGGCGGCGGGGTGTCGGGCGGGCCCACGTCCGGCGGGATGTCCGCCGGGGGCACGCAGGGCAACAACGACCCGCGCGCCCTGAACGACCCCGGCAGCGAGAACGTCTGACCGTTCTCCTCGACGGATGCACGAACGGGAGGCCCGGCGCACGCCGGGCCTCCCTTTTGTTCTGGCGAATGCCGGTGTCGGCGGAGGCCGACAGTGTGAAGTTGTAGCCGCGAATTCATTCGCTCCCTTCGCCGCACCGGGACCGGGCTCTTCCTCCGAATCTTTCCCGGATCCTCCCTCCCCACGGAGCCCTTCTTGCCCGCACGCCGATCCGTCGTGTATCCTCACCCCTCCGGGGCCCGCGGGATGAGCGGCCGGCCGGTATCCCCCACTCCAGGGACGAAAAATCGAATGAAGCGGATGTGGACCCTTGCCGGGCTGGCGGCGCTCGCGGCCTGCTCCACGGCCCCGGCGGGAACGTCGGGGCCCGCGGCGCCGGCGCCCGTGCAGCAGCCCATGCCCGGCGCCCCCGCCGAGTTGAGCACGACGACGGTGGCCGCGGCGGCCAGCATTACCCCCGGCGAGATGCGCGAGCACATCGCGTACATCGCCAGCGACGCCCTGCGCGGGCGCGACACGCCCAGCCCGGGGCTGGACTCCGCGGCCGCGTACCTCGTGCGCCACTTCCAGGCGCTGGGGCTGCGGGGCGGGGCGGAGGGCGGCGCGTTCATCCAGCGCTATCCCCTGCAGCCCTCCGGCGCGCTGGCGCCTAACGTGGTGGCCATCTTTCCCGGCTCGGACCCCACGCTGCGCAATGAGTACGTGGTGCTTTCCGCGCACATGGACCACGAGGGCGTGGGGCGTCCCGTGCGCGGCGACAGCATCTACAACGGTGCTGACGACGACGCGTCCGGCACCAGCGCGCTGCTGGAGGTGGCCGAGGCGTTCGCGACCATGCAGCAGCGTCCGGCGCGCAGCATCCTGTTCCTGGCCGTAAGTGGGGAGGAGAAGGGGCTGCTGGGGTCCGAGTACTTCAGCGACAACCCCACTGTGCCGCTGGAGTCGATGGTGGCCAACCTCAACATCGACATGATCGGCCGCAACGAGCGCGACACGGTGGTGGTCATCGGCAAGGACTACTCGTCGCTGGGCGGGGTGGTGGACCGGGTGGCGGCGGATCATCCGCAGCTCGTGGGGCTGATGGCGGGCGACGACCGCTGGCCGCGCGAGGGCTTCTTCTTTCGCAGCGACCACTTCAACTTCGCGCGCAAGGAAATCCCCGCCGTCTTCTTCTTTGCCGGCACGCACGAGGACTACCACGAGCCCTCGGACGAGGTGGAGCTGATCGATGCCGACAAGGCGGCCCGCGTGGCGCGGCTGGTGTTTCTCGCCGCGCACGCCGTGGCCAGCGATCCCCAGCGCCCGCAGTGGACGCCGGCGGGTCTGCGAGAGGTGCGGCGGATGACGCAGGGCGGCCGCTGAACTGAAGGGAATAGGGAATAGCCTGCAACGGCATCACGGCGGGGGAGCGGCGCGAGGCGCGGCGATCCCGCCGTCCACTTGTGCAGGGAGGGGCCGGGCTGGAAAGGTCGGGCTCGAGCCGGGCGAATGAATTCGCTGCAACAAGCACACGAAGTCCGCCTGCGCGGACTGCCGGCTTCCGTCGCACGGCGAGCTCTCCCGGTGCCGTTCAGCTGTTGAAGCCTCGCGCGTCTGCGAGGCTTTCCGCAGTTGTTGCGGCGGCTTCAGCCGCTCGGACGGATGTCTGTCCCCACCCCACGAAACAGCCTGCAACCGCACGAAGCAGTTGCAGGCTGTCCCCTGTAACCTGTCCCCTGTAACCCGCAGTTCCCTACGGCTCGAACCGCCGCAGCACCAGGCTCGTATTCGCCCCGCCGAAGCCGAACGAGTTGCTGATGACCACGTCCAGCGCCTGCTTGCGCGCCGTGTTGGGCACGTAGTCCAGGTCGCACTCGGGGTCGGGCGTGCCGTAGTTGATGGTGGGCGGCACGACGCCGCGCAGCATCGTCATCACGCCGATGACGGCCTCCGCGCCACCCGCCGCGCCGAGCATGTGGCCCGTCATGGACTTGGTGGAGGAGATGGGCAGCTTGCGGGCGTGGGCGCCAAAGACGGTCTTGATGGCCTTCGTCTCGTTGGCGTCGTTGTACGGCGTGGAGGTGCCGTGGGCGTTGATGTAGCCCACGTCCTCGGGGTTCATGCCGGCCGAGGCCAGCGCGAGGCGCATGCA
>DATING010001017.1:0-3718 GCA_035474555.1 Longimicrobium sp.
GTGCGTTGAGGCTCAGCTTCTTCATGTGCTGTACTTCTCCATCCAGGTACAAAAGACGGGGCGCGGCGAAAACCCTTCCCGCACGCCGCAGGTACCCGATCGGCGTGAACGGCGCGGCCCGATCCCACTTCCGGGAGATACCCGCCCTGTCTCGCCGAGTGCTCGAACGACGAAGGGGACGGCCCGCTCGCCGTCCCCCTTTCGCACTTTCGCACTTTCGCACTTTCGCACTTTCGCACTCACGCACTCACGCACTCACGCACTCACGCACTCACGCACTTCCGTCCGTCCCCTCCCCCACCACCGGCGACTGCTTGCGGCGGAACCGCATCACCGCCTCTTCCACCCAGTTCTCCACGTCCTCGGCGTCCTTGCCGTGGAGGGCGGTCTCTTCCTCGCTCACGCCGTCCGGCGCGGTGCCGCCGCTGCGCTCCACGACGTTGCTCACGACGGCGCGCCACGTGGCCCGCTGCGCCACCTGCCCGAACGTGCGCATGCCGATGCGGTCGATCAGGTCCGCGGAGCGCGTGAAGGAGCGCACCTCGAAGCGCAGCGAGTCGCCCGGCGCATCCTGCACGTCGAAGCGGATGACGCCGGCCAGCGGATGCCCCTCGAGCGTGACCATGGTGATGGTGCGGTCCGACGTATCCACGCAGCGCACCTGGATGTGGCCGCGCAGGGGGATCTCCAGCGTGAGCGTGGCGCCCTCTTCCATGGCCGTCTGCGAGCCCGGCTCCGCGCCCACCTCCAGCAGCCCCTCGGGCGCCAGGCGGTAGAACTCCGTGCGGACGACCGCGAACAACTCGTCCGCCGTGATCTGGCAGCCGCGGATGTCGGCCCAGTAGCGCTGGCGGTGCAGGGTGCCCGTCCCGTCCGACGGCAGCGACTCGGGAAGGGTGTCGGCCAGCTTGCCCAGCCCCTCGCCCAGCGGAGTGGGCGTGACGCCGAACACCTCCGTGAGCCCGTTCACCCCGCCCTCGGGGATCAGGTTCCCCTCCTCGAGCATGGTGATCTGGTCGTCCTTGACGGGAAAGTCGATGCCGACGGCCTCCAGCGCCTGTGTCCCCGCACGCGCGAGGAACTGCGGGACGGGCACGAGCACCGGGCTGCGCTGCGTGATCTTGCCCAGCAGCTCGATGGTCTCGCGCATGGTGGTGACGTCCGGCCCCGCCACGTCCACGGCCGTCTCGCTGGGGGTGGGCCGCTCCACGGCGCGGGTTAGAGCCAGTCCCAGGTCCTCCACCCACACGGGCTGGAACGGCTGGTCGCCGCTCCCCACCAGGGGGATGGCGGGGAGGGTGCGCACCATCTTGAGCAGCAGCGAGATCACCTCGTCGCCGGGGCCGTACACGTTTCCGGGGCGCACGATGAGCCACCCGGGCGGCGCCTCGGCCCGCACCACCTGCTCGGCGTCGAACTTGGAGCGGTGATAGCCGGAATCGCCCCCGTCCGCCCCCAGGGAGGAGACGTAGACGAAGCGCCGGACCCCCGCCCGCCGGGCCTCGCGCACCAGGCGCCGCGTGCCCTCGACGTTCACCTCCTGGAAGGTGGACTCCGGCGGGCTCTCCGAGACGATGCCGGCCACGTGCAGCACGGCCTCGCACCCTTCCGCCGCGCCGGCCACGGCCTGGTCGGAACTGATGCTCCCCTCGTGCGGCTCCACCCCGGCGGCCCACTGCCGCACGTCCGCCTGCGCGTGGCGCGACAGCAGGCGCACCGTGTGTCCCGCCTTGAGCAGGTGGTCCACGGCGGCCTTGCCCACCACCCCCGTTCCCCCCGTCACCAGCACCTTCATCCGTCCTCCCCCGTTGGCGTGATCCGGCCGCCCCATGGGGGCAACTCGGGTGCCAGCCCCTGTCAGGGAAAACCCGATGTCGCATTCCGATCTATTTTCGCCTATCTGATACAGACAGAAACCGGAAACGTGATGGCCGCTAACGGCAGGGCCATACAAAGCTCTGGATTATTGGACGACAACCACCCATAATAAGGAACACTCGCAACACAAAACGTCCCGCGCGGTACTGAACGCGGGAGGCAGGCGGCAGCCAGCGGCGCGGACAGGACCGCGCGGGCGGCGTTCGCCCGCTTATCCTACCTTCCGGAGCCGAGACCCAAATGGACGCATCCCCCCCGCCGCCCATCCGCCCCCGCAAGCCGCGCCGCCGCTGGCGCTGGCACGTGCCTCCCGCGCTCACGCACGGCGGAGAGAGCCTGGAGGGGGCGCCGGTGCTGGACGAGGTTCAGGGACCGCTGGGGCTGGTCTTGTGGGAAACGTACCGCGACGTGGTGCTGTGGTCCGGCACCGACGAGCGGGACGGGCTGTTCGCGGCCGGCGCCCACGCGGCGCGGCTGCGCGAGCTGGACACGGCGGGAGCGGACCCGGCGCTGGACCGTGCCCTTCGCGGGGCCGCGGCCGTGGTGGCGGATCCCGTCACGGCGCAGGAGGCGGACATCATGGGCGCCTGCCGCCAGGCCGCCGACTGGGCGGAGCAGCGGGGGCTGATGGGCACGGCCATCACGCTGGCCACGGCCGCCGCGCTGGCGTCGCCGACCAATGCGGCCGCGGCGTTCCGCGTGGGGCAGATCGCCCGCAGCAAGGGCGAGAACGCGCGCGCCGAGACGTGGTTTCGCCGGGCCATCGGGCTGGGGCGGCAGGCCAAGGACTGGGCCAGCTACGCCGAGGCCTTTCTGGGGCTGGGCAACCTGTACAAGCTGCGGGGCAACTTTCCCCAGGCGCGCCGCTTTCACATCCGCGCCCTGCGCGCGGCCCGGCGCCACGCCCTGCGCGACATCGTGGCGCGCGCGCTGCACGACCTGTTCACCATTGCCGTGGAGACCAGCCCGCCCGCCGAGGCGCAGGACCTGGCGCGGCTGGCGTTTCGGGCTTACGGACCCCGGCATGCCAAGCTGCCCGCCCTGGCGCACGACGTGGCGTACTTCTGGGTGGGCCTGGGCCGGTTCGCGCCGGCGCTGGACGTGTTCCGCGCCGTGATGCCGCACCTGGTGGACCCCGGCGAGCGGCTGCTGTGCGCCGGGAACCTGGGCCGCGCCGCGGGCGCCCTGGGCGACCGGCCCACGTTCGAGGAGGCGTGGGAGCAGGTGTGGGCGTCGCCGGACGAGTGGGACAAGCAGTCCAAGGCCGGGCAGGCGCTGCTGGAGCTGGCGCACGGTGCCAGCAGCCTGCGCGACTGGGGCCGCGCCGAAAAGGCGGCCGAGGCCGGGCGCGACCTGGCGCAGAAGCGCGGCCAAGGGCAGGTGGTGATCCTGAGCGACACCGTGCTCGACGCCGCCCGCCGCAAGCGCGGCACGGAGATCCCCGCCTCTGCCGGCGACGCCGCCGAGGACACGCAGGACCTCGCCGCCGACTTCGTCCGCTCGCTGCGCACCGGCGCCGGGGTGCGGTAGGCGGACAGGCGGGACGGATGGAACGCAGGGCATCAGCCCTCCTCGATCGGATCGGGGAGGGCTGATTTGCGTCGGGGGGCGACGGGAGCCCTCTCCCCCGCCGGGCCTTTCGCTCGTTCCTCGCGACGGCCGGCGACCCCTCCCCCAACTTCGGGGGAGGGGTGGGCGCGGGCGGCGTTTCGGGCGTGTGAGCGGGACACGTGCGACGGCGGAGCGCCCCTCCCCCCGGCCCCCTCCCCGCTCGTTCCTCGCGGAGAGGGGGAGACCCGCGGTTCGTGCACGGACGTCTCCCCCTCTCCCGTACAGGGCC
>DATING010001018.1:0-2689 GCA_035474555.1 Longimicrobium sp.
CAGGGAGCCGGTGCCGCCCAGGATCAGGATCTCGGCATTTTCGAGACTTCTACTCATCATGCTTGCTTCAGGCGCTCGCGAGCGCGTGGTAAACGGTGTCGTAGGGGAGCGACCGCCAGTCGGCCGCGAGGTCGGCGACCAGCGCGTCCCACCCCGGCGTCGCGGTGCCCGTGGCGGCGCGAAAGCGCTCGTCGTTCAGCGAGCGGTCCATCCGCACGGCGTCACTGGGGACAAACGTGTGCCCGAGCTCCAGCGCCTCGCTGACCCGCCGCAGCAGCGTCAGCTTGTCGATGGGCTCCGAGGCCACGTGGTACAGCCCGCGCAGCGCCGGCGCGTCCCGGAGGACGCCCAGCACCGTGCGGGCGAGCGTGAGCGTGGGAAGGCCGCTGTAGATGGCCTGGTGGTACCCGGACAGCGTGCTCCCGCGCGGCTGGCGCATCATCCACGACAGCAGCCCCAGGAAGCCGCCCAGCTCCCATCCCACGATGGACGTGCGCAGGGTGAGGTGGGGGCCGTAGTCCATCTCCCCCACGGCCTTGCTGCGCCCGTACAGGTCTTCCGCGTCGGGGCGCTGGTCCTCGGTGTACATCCCCCGGTCGCCGCGGAACACGCAGTCCGTGGAAAAGTGCACCACGCGGCAGGGCACGGGGGCCAGCAGGGCGGGCAGGTGCGGCAGCGCGCCGTTGACGAATAGGGTGTCGTCCACGGCGGCGCGCAGGTCCTTTTGCTTGATGGCGCCGACGGCGTTGAGCACCACGTCCGGGGCGACGGCGTCCATCACCCGCGCCACCGCGTCCGCCGAGTCCAGCACGACGCCGGCGTGGTAGCGGACGCCCGCGGGCGCGAACGGCGCGCGCGGCGGGGCGGTGCGCACGGTGGCGTGCACCTCCCACCCGCCGTCGTCCGCGAACACCTGGGCCAGCTTGTGGCCCAGCATCCCCGTCCCGCCCAGGATCAGAACTCGCCCGCTCACCCGGCCCATCCCCTCATCGTGATCCCGCGTTCTGGAGAATCGTAAATATAACGGACATCCGCCGTTCGGTCGACACGTCCCCGCCGGCCGGCATCGCCGCGGGTCCTTCATCAATCCATCGCTCAGCCCGCCGCGGCCCCCGCCCGACCCCGCAGGCGGGCGCGCACCTGGCCCGCGATCCCGCGCGCGGCGGGCTCGAACGCCAGCACCGCCGCCCCGGCGATCGCGCTGAACAGGGCGCCCCAGGCCACGAACTGCGGCCACGAGTGGCCCCAGCGCACCGTGCCGGCGGCCGCGCCCGCGGCCAGCAGCAGCACGGCGAACGCCGTCTGGCGCAGGGGGATGCCGGGACGGGGGAGCCGCAGGCTGCGGTAGAGCCACCCCAGCGCCACGTGCGCGGAGACGGCCGCCGTCACCACGCCCGCCGCGGGAAGCCCGCGCATCCCGGCCACGCTCAGCAGGGCGGCCGCGGCGCCCACCCGCGCGACGGCCTCCACGAAGACCGCCACGCCCGCCCGGGCGATGTTCCCCGCGGCGCCGTTCACGTACAGCACCAGCGACGCCCACCCCACGATCAGCACGTTCAGCCCCACCAGCACGGTAAGGGACTGTCCCCCGAACTGCGCCGGCCCCACCCACAGGGCCATGAAGCTGCGGTTCAGCGCCATGTACAGCGCCATGGCGGGGATGGCCAGCCAGAAGTACAGGCGGGCCACCTGCCCCGCCACCACGCCCGCGCGCTCGTGGCTCCCGCTCCCCACCAGGTGCGCGAACCCCGGGTACACGGCCCCGCCGATCCGCGCCAGGAACATGGACAGCATCTCGGCGGCCCGGCGGGTGAGAACGTACAACGTCACCGTTTCCGGACCGGCGAACAGCGCGATCAGCAGCGCGTCGCTGCGGTTGGCCGCCGTGTTGCCCACCATGGTGAGCACGGCCACCCCCGACAGGCCCATGTATTCACGGGCCGTGGGCCCGTGCAGCCGGGCCCGCATCTTCAGGTCGTGCCGCAGCACGTACACCGCGTGGGCGCTCACGGCCAGCAGGAGGGTGCCGGACCGGACCACGAGCCCCAGGGCCAGCGCCCACAACCCGTGCCCCGTCACCAGCAGCCCCACGGTCGTCAGCAGCCCCGCGACGCCGGCGCCCACGGTGACGGCGTTGACGAACAGCATCCGCTGGGTGGAGAGCGCCAGCGCGCTCACCACGTTGGCCATCAGCCCCAGCCCCGTGGCCAGCCCGGCCACGGCAAAGCAGGCGGACAGCTCGGCGGCGGCGGGTCCGGTGAGCCGCACCCACTGCGGGACGAAGGGCGCGGCCACGAAGGCAAGGAGGACGATGCCGGCGGCCAGCACCCCCTGGAGCAGCACGCCCGTGCCGAAGTAGTCGGCCACGACGCGGTGGTCGCCCCGGCCGTGGGCGGCCGCCATGCGCTGCGACGAGATCCCCACGATGCCCAGGTCCAGCACGGCCAGCCACCCCAGCACCTCGCCGGACGCCAGCCAGGCGCCGTACGGCCCCGCGCCCAGGTAGTGCAGGTACAGCGGGACCAGCAGCAGTCCCTGCACCACCAGCAGGACGATCCCCGCGGACCCGCCCACCAGCGAGATGGCGGCCCCGCGGCGGCGGCTCCGGGGGGCCGCGGACGGCGCCTGCACCGCCGGCTCCGGCTCCGGCGCGCTCATTCCGCCCCTCCCGCACGCCGGCCGCGCCGCA
>DATING010001019.1:0-3820 GCA_035474555.1 Longimicrobium sp.
CGCGCTGCCCCGGAGCGCCGCGGGGGAGGAATCCGGCTGTGGAGCTTGGCGCGTGAGGCGGACCAGCGCGTTGATGCGCCGCGCCCGCCGGCTGCGCGGGTCCAGCGGCGTTCCACAGCGCACCCGGGGCACCAGCGCGGCCGTGTCCACCGGGACGCAGGCCTGCCACGCGTGCTGCCCGGTCAGGCGACTGGTGGCAAAACGCTCGGCCAGCAGGGTGCTGGCCAGCCGTCGCCCGGCGGTCTCGGTGCGGCGGGAGGCGTAGCCATAGGCCAGCCCCAGCATCACCAGCACGACGGCGATGGCCAGGCGTCCGAAGAACTTCGGGGGGCGGGAAAGTCGGCGGAGGCCGCGCATGGTTCGATGGACCAGACCGCCCTCGCGGGCGAGCAGGAGACTGCGGGGAGGCGAAGAGACGGGATCGCCCATCGCGCTCGGCGGATCGCGGGATGGGGATGGCGGCTGAGGAACACTCGCCGTCGGTACCCGCTACGGGCCGCGACATTCCGGAGGCGTGCAACCGGGATTCGTAGCAGGCCCGGTGGAGTCCGAAAGTAGATTTTTCTGCGCCGCGGGTCAATGGTTTCCTCCGGCCGGAATTCCCATCCATCCAATCCTTCGCGGCACCGGCCGACCCGTCGCAATTCCTTTGCATCTGTAGCAGTTCTGTAATCTCGGCGGATCGTGCGGCATGCGGGCTCGCCGGGCTACGTCGAGGCGAGGGCGTCAAGGGAAATTTTCTGATTTTTCGAAGCCGCGGCAGGTCCATCCTCCGCTGGACCCCGCCTTGCACGATCCCCCGCATCCGCCAAACCGGAACGCGAGGAGCCACGGGTGATCGAGGATCTCTGGTACAAGAACGCCGTCGTGTACAGTCTCAACCTGGAGACGTTCATGGACGGCAACGGCGACGGGTGCGGCGACTTCGAGGGGCTCACCCGCCGGCTGGACTACCTGGAGTCGCTGGGGATCGACGCCGTGTGGCTGGGCCCCTTCCAGCCCTCGCCCAACCGCGACCACGGCTACGACATCTCGGACTTCTACGGCGTCGATCCGCGCTTCGGCACGCCGGGCGACTTCGTGGAGTTCATCCACCACGCGCACTCCCGCGGCATCCGGGTGCTGATGGACCTGGTCGTCAACCACACCTCCGACCGGCATCCCTGGTTCCAGTCCGCTCGCCGCGATCCCGAGTCCCGCTACCGCGACTGGTACGTCTGGTCCAAGGATCGCCCCAAGCAGTGGAACGAGGGGATGGTCTTTCCCGGCGTGCAGGAATCCACCTGGACCCGGGATGAGGAGGCGGGCGCGTACTACTACCACCGCTTCTACGAATTCCAGCCGGACCTGGACATGGACAACCCCGAGGTGCGCACGGAGGTGCGGCGCATCATGGGCTACTGGCTGCAGATGGGCGTGGACGGGTTCCGGATGGACGCGGTGCCGTTCGTCATCGAAGGCAGGCACGACGGGATGGGGGGCACGCCGCCCACCCACTTCGAGTACCTGCACCAGATGCGCAGCTTCCTGCAGTGGCGCAGCCGGGGCGGCATCATGCTGGGCGAGGCCAACGTGCTGCCGCCGGAGAACCGCAAGTACTTTGGGCAGTCCGGCGACGGCATCCACATGATGTTCAACTTCTTCGTCAACCAGCACCTGTTCTACGCCCTGGCCTCGGGCGACGCGCGGCCGCTGGGGCAGGCGCTCAAGGCCACGCGCGCGCTGCCGCCGGGCGCCCAGTGGGCCCAGTTCCTCCGCAACCACGACGAGCTGGACCTGGGGCGATTGACGGACGAGCAGCGCGCGCTCGTCTTCGCGCGGTTCGGGCCGGAGCCGGGGATGCAGCTGTACGACCGCGGCATCCGGCGACGCCTTGCGGGGATGCTGGGCGAGCGGGCGCGGCTGGAGCTGGCGTACAGCCTGATGTTCGCGCTCCCCGGCACCCCCGTGCTGCGCTACGGCGACGAGATCGGCATGGGCGAGGACCTGCGGCTCAAGGAGCGCGAGGCCGTGCGCACGCCCATGCAGTGGTCGCACGAGCGCAACGCCGGCTTTTCCACGGCGGAGACGATCGTCAAGCCGGTGATCCAGGACGGCCCGTTCGGCTGCGGGCACGTGAACGTGGAGGCGCAGCGCCGCGATCCGGGATCGCTGCTCAACTGGATGGCGGGGATGATCCGGCTGCGGAAGGAGTGCCCGGAGATCGGCTGGGGCACGTGGACGGCCCTCCCCACGGGCTCGTCCAGCGTGCTGGCGCTGTGCTACCAGTGGCGCGGCAACTCCGTCGTGGTCATCCACAACTTCGCGGACGCGCCGCGCGAGGCCCGCTTCCGGCTGGAGGCGGAGGGCGGCGAGCAGCTCACGAGCCTGCTTTCGGATGAGGAGCTGACGGCGGACGCGGCCGGCGTGCACCGCGTGGCGCTGCCGGCGTACGGCTACCGCTGGTACCGCGTGGGTGGGTTCGGTTATGCACTGAATGCGCGGCGTGACAGCGGGGCGGGGGAGGCATGGTAGGCGGATGAACGGCGACGGAGGCGGATGATGACGAGCGCGTGGCGGCGCCTGGGCGAGCGACTGGGCGTGGAGGATCCGCTCCTGCTGGCGCCGATGGCGGGCGGGCCGTCCACGCCCACGCTGGCGGCGGCCGTGTCCAACGCGGGGGGATTGGGATCGCTCGGCTGCGCGTACCTGGCGCCGGACGAGATCCGCGCCGCCATCGCGGAAACGCGGCGGCGGACCGGCCGGCCGTTCGCCGTGAACCTGTTCGCGGGCGGGGCCACGACGGGCGCGGACGATCCGCATCCCATGCTGGACGTGCTCGCCCGCTGGCACGCGGCGCTGGGGCTGGAGCCGCCCGGCATCCCCGCCATTCCCGCGGACCGCTTCGACGAGCAGCTGCAGGCGGTGCTGGATACGGGCGTGCCTATCTTCAGCTTCACGTTCGGCATCCCGCCGCGCGCGGCGATGGACGCGCTCCAGCACCGCGCCGTCTTCACGATGGGCACGGCGACCACGGTGGACGAGGCGCGGGCCCTGGAGGATGCGGGGGTGGATGCCGTCGTGGCGCAGGGGAGCGAGGCGGGCGGGCACCGCGGCACCTTTCGCGGCCCCTTCGAGCACGCGCTGGTGGGCACGATGGCGCTGGTGCCGCAGGTGGTGGATGCGGTGCGCGTCCCCGTGATCGCGTCCGGCGGCATCATGGACGGGCGGGGGATCGCGGCCGCGCGGGCCCTGGGCGCGGCCGGGGTGCAGCTCGGCACCGCGTTCCTCGCCACGGACGAGGCGGGCACCTCCGCGCCCTACCGCGCGCGGCTGCTGGAATCCGCGGAGAACGCCACCGCCGTCACCCGCGCCTACTCCGGGCGTCCCGCGCGCGGCATCCGCACGGCGTTCATGGCGGACGTGGATGATGCCGGCGTCCCCATCCCCCCGTTCCCGCTGCAGAACGCGATGACGCGCCCCCTGCGCACGGCCGCGGCGAGGGCCGGCGACGCGGACGCGCTGTCCCTCTGGGCGGGGCAGGGGCTGCGCCTGCTGCGGACCGGCCCCGCCGCCGCCCTCACGCGCGAGCTCCTCGAGGAGACGGGCCGCGTGCTCCGCGGGCTGCAGCAGCCGTAGCGAACGTCCCTTCCCCCCCGAGTTCCAATACTGGTTCTTCCAATCTCCCGTGCAGAACGAAGAAACGACTTGAACGCAGAGTGCGCAGAGTCGAACAGAGAGTGCGCAGAGGAAAAGATCGTGAAGTTGCCCCGACCGCAAGGACACCGGGTTAGTGGGGATCAAGCGGCTTTGGGAAGCGACGCGCGCGTCGTTTCCCAAA
>DATING010001020.1:0-4329 GCA_035474555.1 Longimicrobium sp.
CACGTGCTGGTTGAAGAGCGCGGCGGTCTGGTACAGGTGCGTGATCCCCCGCTCGCGCAGCGCCCGCCCCAGCAGCGGCGCGGAGAGAAGCACGTCGCGCTCGATGCCGACCAGCGCGGCCCCGTGCGCGAGCGCGCCCCAGATCTCGAACACCGCCGCGTCGAAGCTCGCGTTGGACCCCTGCGCCACGCGGTCGCCGGGGCCGATCGGCATCGTTTCGGGAAGGCAGAAGGCGTACTGCACCACCTCGCGGTGCCCCATCATCACGCCCTTGGGCCGCCCCGTGCTCCCGCTGGTGTAGAAGACGTAGGCCAGGTTCCCCGCCGATACGTTCGTCCGCGGCGGGTGATCGGGCTCGGCGGCGAGCACAGGGGCCACCTGGTCGAGACGGACGACGTGGAGACCCGGTCCGGCCAGCGGGGCGGCGAGCTCACTATCGCTCAGCAGGATGCGGGTGGCGGAGTCGGCGAGCATCAGCCCCATCCGCTCCAGCGGGTAGCTGGTGTCCACGGGGACGCAGCACCCGCCGGACTTGAGCACCGCCAGCGTGGCGACCACCGTCTCCAGGCTGCGCTCCAGGCAGATCCCCACCCGCACCTCGGGGCCGGCGCCCAGGCCCACGAGGTAGTGGGCCAGCCGGTTGGCGCGCGCGTCCAGCGCGCGATAGGTGAGCGACTCCTCCCCGAAGCGCACGGCCACGGCGTCCGGCGTGCGCTCCGCCTGCTCCTCAAAGAGCCGGTGGATGGGGGCGTGCGCGGGGTACGCCGCGTCGGTGCGGTTCCACTCTTCCACCACCAGGCGGCGTTCCGCCTCCGGGAGCACGTCGATGCTCCCGATCGGCCGCCCGGGCGTGGTCTCCAGCGCCTCGACCAGCCCCGCAAGCGCTGCGTGCATCATCCGGCACACCCCCTCCGCGTCGGCGGGGGCCGCCACCTGCGCCGACAGCGAGAACGCGTCGCCCCGGTCGTCCACCGAGAGCGTCACGGGGTAGTTCGTCCGCTCCTGCGCGCGAACGCCCCGCACGCCCTCCCTCGCCTGCCCGACCTGCTGCGAACGCCGGGTCTCGCCGCCGTGCCGATAGTTCAGCAGCGAGGTGAACAGCGGCGCGGGCGCCACCACGCCGCTGCAGCGCTGCGCCAGCGACAGCGAGGCGTGCTCGTGCCGCAGCAGGTCCGCCAGCAGCGCGTGCGTGCGCCGCACCGCCGCCTCGACCCCTTCCTCGCCCACCCCGATCCGCACCGGCAGCGTGTTGATCAGCGGGCCCATCACCCGGTCCGCACCCTCCCCGCCCTGCATGCGGCCGAAGAGCAGCGTCCCGAAGACCACGTCGCTCCGGCCCGAGACCCGCGCCAGCACCTGCGCCCACGCCAGGTGGCACAGGCTCGCCGCGGTCACGCCCAGCGCCCGCGCCCGGCGGCGCAGCCGTGCGCCCAGGTCGCCCGCGACAAGGAGCCGCGCCTCCCCGATCCCATGTCCCTCGCCCCACACGTCCAGCAGCCCGTACGGCGCCGTCGGCTCCTCCACGTCCCCCAGCATCCCGTCGAAGAAGCGCTCGTGCTCCTCGCGGCTCACCCCGAGGCGCGCCTGCGCCACGTAGTTGCGGAAGGGCAGCGACGCCGGCAGTTCCGACTCCAGGCCCAGCAGGTGCGCCGCGATCTCCTCCTGCTGCACCGCCAGCGACTCGTGGTCGCCCGTCAGGTGGTGCATCAGGATCAGCAGCAGCCACCGCCCCCCCGCGCGGTCCTCGGCGATGCACGCCCGCCGCAGCGGCGCCCGCCCCAGGTCCATCCGGTAGTGCCGCGGATCGTAGCGCCGCCACAGCTGCCCGATCGCATCCTCCGCCCCTGCATCCAGCTCCACCTCGTCCACCGGCAGCGGCGCGTGGCGCCAGACCACCTGCACCGGCTCGCGCAGCCCGTCCCAGGCCATCGACGTGCGCAGGATGTCGTGCCGGTCGATCACCGCCTGCAGGGCCGCCAGGTGCTGCTCCAGGCGCGCGCGGGTGTCGAACTCGGCCACGGTCGACGTCAGGTACGGGTCGCCCTCCTCCGACAGCAGGTGGTGGAAGAGGAATCCCTCCTGCAGGGGCGCCAGCGGGTAGATGTCCTGCACGTTCGCCGCTCCGCCCGGCACCCCGGCCACGATCCGGTCGATCTCCGGCTGGCTCAGCTCCACCAGCGGCAGCATCTCCGGCGTGAGGGATTCACACCCCTCCGGGATCCCGTTCGCGGGGACCACCAGCTCCGGAGACGCTCCGCCCAGGGCCAGGGCCAGCTCGGCCAGCACCGGCGTGGTGAACAGGGCCCGCACGTCGGCGGACAGCCCCGCGCGCCGCATCCGCTCCACCAGCTTGATCGCCAGGAGCGAGTGCCCGCCCAGCTCGAAGAAGTGGTCCCACCGCCCCACCCGCTCCACGCCCAGCACCTCTGCCCAGATCTGGGCCAGCGCCGTCTCTACCTCCCCCAGCGGCTCCGCGTAGCTCCCCCGCGCGTACGAACTCCCCTCCGGCGCCGGCAGCGCCTTGCGGTCCAGCTTGCCGTTGGGCGTCAGCGGCAGCGCGTCCAGGACGACGAACGCGGACGGGACCATGTACTCCGGGAGATTCCGGAGCAGGTGCTCGCGCAGGACGCCCGCCTCCGCGTCGCCCACCACGTAGGCCACCAGCCGCTTCTCCCCGGGCGCGTCCTCGCGGGCCACGACCACGCAGTCGGCGACGCCTTCGCTCCGCCGCAGCACGCCCTCGATCTCGCCCGGCTCGATGCGGAACCCGCGCACCTTCACCTGCGCGTCCACCCGGCCCAGGTACTCCAGCTCGCCCCGGACCGACCACCGCGCCCGGTCGCCCGTCCGATACAGCCGCGCCCCGGCCTCGCCACCGAAGGGATCGGGAACGAATCGCTCCGCCGTGAGCCCCGGCCGGCCCAGGTAGCCGCGGACCACGCCCACGCCCCCCACGTACAGCTCGCCGGGGACGCCGACCGGCGCCGGCCGTCCGGCCGCATCCAGCACGTACACCCGCACGTTCTCCAGCGGGCGGCCGATCGCCGGCACACGCCCGTCCGCCTCGCAATGGGCAGAGGTCGCGCAGACCGTGGTCTCGGTGGGCCCGTAGGCGTTCACGAAGGTGCGCCCGGCGCTCCACCTCTCGACGGTGGCGGCGTCCACCGCCTCGCCCGCGCTCACCACCGTGCGCAGCTCCGGCAGGTCGTCCGGCGAAAGGATGGACAGCACCGACGGCGGCAGGGTGGCCACGGTCACGCGCCCGTCCCGCAGCGTCTCCAGCAGCCCCGCACCGGGGAGCAGCGCGTCGCGCGGAGCCAGCACCAGGGTGGCCCCGGCCAGCAGCGCGTCGAACACCTCCGCTACCGCCGCGTCAAAGGAAAACGAGGCGAACTGCAGGACGCGGCTGCTGCCGTCGATGCCGAACCGGCGGGCCTGCGCGTACGCCAGGTTGGGGACGCCGCGGTGCGGCACCATCACCCCCTTGGGCGCCCCCGTGCTCCCGGAGGTGTGGATCACGTACGCCAGGTGGTCGGGCGAGACGCCGCGCGCCGGGTTTTCCGCGGACTCCGCCGCGATCCGCGCCCCGTCCCCGTCCACGCTCACCACCGCGACGCCGTCGCCGGCGGGGAGCGCCGCGCGCAGCGACTCCTGCGTCACCAGCACGGGCACGGCCGCGTCCGCCAGCACGAACGCCAGCCGCTCCGCGGGATAGGCGGGGTCCAGCGGCACGTACGCGCCGCCTGCCTTGAGCACGGCCAGGACGGAGACGATCATCTCCGTCCCCCGCTCCAGGCAGATCCCCACCCGCGTCTCCGGCCCGACGCCGAGCCCGGCGAGATGGTGCGCAAGCCGGTTCGCCCGCTCGTTCAGCTCCGCGTAGCTCAGCGTCTCGTCTTCGAAGACGAGTGCGGCCGCGTCCGGCGTGCGCTCCGCCTGCGCCTCGAAGAGCTCGTGGATGCAGCGGTCTGCGGGATACTCCGTGTCCGTGCGGTTCCACTCCTCAAGCACCCGCGCGCGCTCGGCCTCGCCCAGCAGCTCCAGCCGCGAAAGCCGCACGTCCGGGTCGGCGGCCACCTGCTCCAGCACCCGTTCCAGGTGGCCGAGCATCCCCTCGATCGTGCCGCGCTCGAACAGGTCCGTGGCGTAGGTCAGTCCGCCGCGCAGGCCCTGGGCGGTCGCCGTGAGGGCAAGGGAAAGATCGAACTTGGCGATCTCCCTTGCCGCCGCGACTCCGCTCACGGTCAGCCCGGGAAGCGCGGCTCCCGCGCCCTCGCCCTCCTGCAGCGTGAACACCACCTGGAAGAGCGGCGCGTGGCTCAGGGAGCG